>CAVIPZ010000007.1:0-20480 GCA_963644715.1 bacterium
CATCATCACCAAAGACATTGCGCAGGTGTGCAAGATACCCGAAGCAACCGCCGAGAAAATAAAAATTGACCACGGAACCTGTATCGTTGAGAAGAACAGCGGTAAAACCATAACAATTCCCAAGTCTTTCGGCGCACCTGTGCAGATAAGCGAATACAGTGTGGCTCAGATTATCAATTGCCGGGTGCAAAGAGAAATCATCGATATTGTGAAGGCTGAAATTGAACGGTCAGGCTATGCCAACCGTCTGAATGCCGGCGTTGTACTTACCGGCGGCGGCTCAAACCTCCGCCATCTGCGCGAACTTTTTGAGTTCAATACCCAATTGCCGACTAGGATCGGCATCCCCGACAACAAGTTTGCCCGAAACATTCCGTCAGAACTCCGACAGCCTATGTATGCCACAGCGCTCGGTCTGCTCAAATACGGCATAGACGTGGAAATGAAAGAGGGGCTGACAGGACACGAAGAGCAAGAAATGCAACGGAAAGAAAGCAAGTTCAAAAGAAAGAGGAAAGCAGAATCCAACACTTCAAACAACGAGTCAAACGAAAGCAGCACTTTCAGCAGTTTCCGCCAATGGGTGAAGAATTTGTTGGAAAAGGTATCATAATCAGTAGAAATAAAACAATCAATAACATGACAGATAAAATTAATTTTACTCCGGATTATGGCGAGAAGGCAACCCCTTCTTCTACGATAAAGGTTATCGGCATCGGCGGTGGCGGCAGCAATGCCGTGAAGCACATGTACAGCGAAGGCATCGTTGGTGTGGATTTCCTGATCTGCAATACCGACCGCGGACATCTTGAGAAAACTCCCGTGCCCGACAAGTTGCTGCTTGGTCCAGGCCTTGGCGCCGGCGCCAAACCTGAAGTGGCACGCCAATATGCGCTGGACAGCAAAGAGAGGATACAGGACTTTATAGGCAAGGACACGAAAATGCTGTTCATCACAGCCGGAATGGGCAAAGGCACGGGTACGGGCGCATCGCCTGTGGTGGCCGAAATAGCCCACGATATGGGCATCCTGACCATCGGTGTGGTTACTACCCCTTTCAGGTTCGAGGGCAAACCCCGTATCAGACAGGCCGAAGAGGGCATCGCCGAGCTGTCTAAACATGTAGATTCGCTCATCACTATCAAAAACGAGAATGTGATGAAGTTCTATCGCGACGACGATGTGGACGCCGCTTACGGATATGCCGACGATGTGCTCAAAAATGCCGTAAAATGTATCGCTGAACTTATCACGGTGGATTCAATCCAGAATGTGGACTTCCACGATATAGAGTCCATCATGAAAGACAGCCATAAGGCTATGCTCGGCTTGGCCGAAGCGAGCGGCGAAAACAGGGTTGACAAGGTGGTGGACGAAGCTTTGAATTGCCCGCTGCTTGACGTGAACCAGATAACCGGCGCAAAGAATTTCCTCTTCTTTGTCAGTTATGGCCCCGCCAAAAAACTGAAAGTCTCTGAACTTCAGGATTTGACCGACAAGTTTGAGTCGCTCAAGACGGACGATACGGAGGTCATATACGGGCGCAGCCTCGATGAAAGCCTCGGCGAATCTATCAGACTCTCTGTTATCGTTACCAATTTCAATTCAGAAGCCCAAGAAGCGGCCGTTGAAAAAGAGAAAAATGTCATTATTGCCGATGAGGTCAAACCAACGGAAAACAAGCAAGACCCCGTCATTTTGAATGACCTTAATGTCATTCCCGGGGCTACGGTAGAGTGGTCGAAAAAGGACAGACCCTACGAGCCCGTTCAGAACCCAGCGGCATCTTCAGGTCCCAGCAGAATTGATGACGATGTCATTTTCGATATCAAATTCGGGAAAAAAGAGGACTTCTCTACGCCAGCCATCAACCGCTATGGCATGAAAGAGTATTCTGTTCAGACTGAAACCGCACCCGCTAACACCCATCCGATGTATGAGGAAATGACCTACGACAAACGCGAACTTTTTTCTGATTTGGCCGACTGAACATAACGGCAAATTATAAAGAACAACCGATTGATTTGCAAACGAGGCGGCTTGTGCTGTAATGCTACAGCACAAGCCGCTTGCATTTTTATCTTGAAAAAAAGCGATTTGCAACGGACCTCCGTTGGTGTTTTTCCGTATCTTTGCGCCATTGTTAAACCGACGAGAACCATAAGAATACACAGTAATGATGAATTTGCTTCTGACATTGTTTTCCCTTAATTTTATCGTTATGCCTAATTTGATAACTGTTGGCAACGAATTAATCCGTATCAATTCGTCAAACAACAAAATTGAGTATTCAACCAACCAAGGCCGAAGCTGGAGTTCGCGCTATACGGGCTCTTCGTGCGGCAAGTTTGTCGATCTGCTGCTGTACGGCACCGAAATCATTGCCGTTACCGACAAGGGTGTCTATTACAGTTCAAACGGTGGCCGCAGTTGGAGTTCGCGCTATACGGGCTCTTCATGCGGCACTTTCATCAGCTTGGCTGACGGCGGCAGGGAACTGCTGGCTCAAACCAGCAAGGGCCTCTACTATTCTGCCAATGCCGGCCGGTCGTGGAGCCGCCGCTATTGATGACCGCACTTTAGACTGACGTAACAATTATCGAATGAGGAATTAGGAATGAGGAATTGAGGAGCGACAACACGCGTAACGCCTCTAAATTCTAAGTTCTAAACTCTGTTTCGTGCGGTAGCCCTGGAATTGCAGCTCCAGGACATCATCCGTTTTTCGCGGTATTTTTTTACTTTTGCAGCACTTAAAAGTTTAGTCTGTTTACCTATGCTCAAATGGCTGTTTTTCATCGTGATGCTCTGCTGGGAATTAGTGCCCGGAGTCGCTGGCTCAGCCTTGTTTGCAAACAGAACGTCCGAACAAAATGCTGTTTCTGAAACAGCATGGCACGGCAGCGCTGTGGAGATGAAGTTCGTCATCTCTGAACAGACGCAATGCCTCCCCGACGGCAAAATCGAGTCGGGCATCACCCTTGTGAAGCGTGCGTCGGAACGGGTGACGGTGCAGGTCTGCAAGAGCATGGTTTACCTTTCAAAGAAAACTTGGCGAGCGCCTGCCCGTGCGGTTGCAAGATCCAAGGCTTTTGTGCCGAAAGTTTACGCGCTTTGCAATACCGATTATTACATTTTTTTCCTTCATAGGATTATAGCCTGATTGTTGTCGTGATAATTGCTCATCTTTAGCATTGGCAGCCGGAATGATTGTTCCGTGGCGAACTGCTATGCTCCTAAAAATCGGGCAGGGGAGGCGTATCCCTGATGCCAAGCAAATTATATTATTAACAACAATCAATTATAAAAAGAAGAAAATATGTTTTATTTGATGATAATCGTGTTCATTTTGGGCTATTTGATGATTGCCCTGGAGCACCCCTTGAAAATCAACAAGACGGCCACTGCATTGATGTTGGGCGTCTTAATCTGGACTATCTACATTCTGGCAGGCGAAGGCATCTATGACCCTGCCAACTTCCATTCCGGCTTTGACAGTTTCAAACTCGCGCATCCTGATTTGCAGAACCCGTTTGTTGAATATGTGGCAGGTTCTGAAATGCTGGCACATTTAGGCGACATCTCCGAAATCCTCTTTTTCCTGATAGGAGCCATGACTATTGTTGAGGTGGTGGACCAGCATCAGGGCTTTACCATCATCACCGACCATATCACAACGAGAGACAAGGTTAAACTTCTCTGGATTCTGGGCTTCATCACGTTCTTCCTTTCTGCCGTGCTTGACAATCTGACCACTACGCTGGTGATGATTGCGTTGCTGCGGAAACTGATTTACGACCAAAAAGAGCGCTGGTTCTTTGCCGGCATCATCGTGATTGCCGCTAATGCCGGCGGTGCCTGGTCGCCTATCGGCGATGTGACCACTATTATGCTTTGGATCGGCAATTATGTGACCGCCGGGCATCTTGTCGTGCATACTTTCCTGCCGAGTTTGGTTTCGTTAGTTATCCCGCTGACGGCCGTTTCTTTTATGCTGAAAGGCGAATTTGAAGAGCATCCGCTGCATGCACGTATGACGACCGGATCTCCGGTCAGGCTGCCCCGTCTGCACCGCAATCTGATGTTCTGGCTGGGCATTGGTTCGTTGCTCTTTGTTCCCGTGTTCAAGATGATGACGCACCTGAAGCCATACGTAGGAGTGATGCTCGGCTTGAGTGTGGTTTGGATCGCTAACGATTTGCTCTATCGCCGTAGCGGTGACAAACACACCAAATACAGGGTGGCGCAGATTATCTCGCGTATCGACATGTCCAGCATCCTCTTCTTCTTGGGCATTTTGCTGGCCGTGGCTGGCTTGCAGTCGGCAGGGCAGCTCTCGATGCTGTCGGGCGGCCTCGACAAGGCTTTCGGCGACAATTACAATGCCATTAACGTGGTTATCGGTCTCTTGTCGTCGGTAATCGACAACGTGCCGCTCGTGGCAGGCGCCATCGGCATGTATGGCTTCGAGACCAACCACATATTCTGGACGTTCCTGGCTTACTGTGCGGGCACAGGCGGAAGTATCTTGATTATAGGTTCCGCTGCCGGTGTCGCCGCAATGGGAATGGAGAAAATTGATTTCATCTGGTATCTGAAAAAAATAACGCCCCTGGCTCTGATTGGGTATCTTGCCGGTGCCGGCACGTTTATCCTGATGGACAACCTGCTGTTCTGACAGGAAAACTGAAAAACGGGAAAATGAAAAAGGGAAACTGAATTTTTTCGTTTCCCTTTTTTTGTGCTCTTTTTTTGTACAGGTGTGTACTATTATTGCCGCCATAACAGCAAAACGTAATATATTAAGAAAACGAATCAAAAAACAAACGAGAAATCTGACGACAGTATATTTCCGACAGTGTTTAAGGTGGTTAATTCGGAAAAGGTTCTGATAGAGATGATACCCGTGGAGGGCGGCACCTTTATGATGGGTGCCACGGCGGAGCAGGGAAATGCTGCAGATGATGACGAGTATCCCGTCCACAAGGTTACGGTGAGCAGCTTTGCCATCGGCAAGTATCCCGTGACGCAGGCGTTGTGGATTGCGGTGATGGGGAAATGTCCGCCCTATGTCACTGGCGTCCCCAACTGCCCAGTGGCATACGTGTCGTGGAACGAATGTCAGGAGTTCATCAGCAAGCTGAACGCCAAATTGGGACTTTCCTATGCAGGCAAGAAGTTCCGCTTTCCGACGGAGGCGGAATGGGAGTTCGCTGCGCGAGGCGGCAAAAAGAGCAGAGGATATGGAAAAGTTCAACTTGGAAAGTTATAAAAACGAGGAAGCAGGAAAGCCCGCCGTTGGAAAGATGCGAATTGGTGGGATGATGAAACATAAAAATCAACCTGTCTGAGTCGTGGCTGAATGATATTTGGGGCAACAATTTATAATCATTAGAAACGGAATACGGAATATCTATCCGTTCTCCGTTGATTTTGCCTCGCAAACAGTAAAAACAGAGAGGCGAGACTCATAGGAGTCTCGCCTCTCTGTTTTTCGTAAATTTGAACTAATTACATTCTGAATGTCACAGGCACTTGGAAGAAGCAGCGTACGGGCTTGCCCATATTCTTGCCGGGTTTCCATTTCGGCATTGCCATAATGCCACGAACAGCTTCTTTGTCGCAGTCGGGGTACAAGGGCACTTTCACCTTTGCGTTGCTTACGCGTCCGTCGCGCTCAACCACAAACTCCACCAGCACGGTGCCGGTAATGCCGTTGTTGCGGGCCACTTCAGGATACTGAATCTCTTTTCCAAGGAATGAGTACAATGCCTCGGTGCCGCCAGGAAACTCGGGCATGTCTTCTGTGAAATAAACAGGAGGCGTATTGTCTGCTTCCTCTTCAATGACTTCAACAACCTCATCTTCTATTTCAGGGATGGCATCTTCTTCGAAGATATCTTGACCGAAATCCAAATCAGTGTTGACTTTGATGTTGTCTTCTACAATGTTGAGCACGACAGCTTGTTGCTGGTGTACGGGCTCTGGTGGCGGCGGAGGTGTCTGGTCGGTTGCAATGACATCCTCGTCTTTCACTTCAATGAATTCATCGTCTTCCATCGTAAAGGCAGGGGCTTTATCCTCGCTTGCAAACAGTTCAAATCCCGCATAAACCAAAGCCAATACAACGATGAATCCAACCAGGAGGAACATAGTTCTCTTGTTCTCCAGATTTCCTTTGTCGTTTTTCTTTGTTATCATAATCCAATGACTTTTTAAGGTTTCAAATCAATTCAGTTCAAGGACGGCAAAAGTAACAATTTTCTCTATTCACAAATAGTTGCGAACATTTTTTTTTTGAAAAGTTTTAAACAACATAAACCGCTCCTCCACAATTGTTTCGGATAGCTCCCGTAACGCTCTTGAGGCAGTTTTCTTTCCCTTTTAGCCGCAACATTCCGAGAAATGCAAATACCAGAGCTTCTTTGTAGTCGATGGTCAGCGAGTCGGGCACAACTATTTGTCCGCCCCACATCGCTTTCAGTCGTTCGATGAGGAAAAAGTTGTGTGCGCCGCCTCCGGTTGCCAACATCGTTTTCGCTGCGTCTGGCACGGCGTCTGCAATTTGTCGTGCAATGTGTTCTGTAACACTCCTGAGGCAGTCTTGAACGGCTTGGGTTTCCAGAAATTGGCACAATATGGGTCTAAAGTTGGCTTCAAACCACTCTTTGCCCAATGATTTCGGCGGTGGCAGTCTGTAATAGTTGAGGTTGTTGAGTTTGTTGCACAATTCGGGTATCAGTTGGCCGGAGCGTGCGGTTTCGCCGTCGCGGTCAAACGGTTGTCCGAGCATCTCGGCAAGCATGTTCAGCGCCACGTTGCAAGGGGCAATGTCGAAAGCGAGCCGCTGTCCGCTGCTGCGGTACGATATGTTGGAGAACCCGCCCAGGTTGAGACAGGCATCGTATTGTCCAAACAGCAGTTCGTCGCCGATGGGCACGAGCGGTGCGCCTTGCCCGCCCAGCGCCACGTCGCCCGTGCGGAAGTCGCAAACGGTGGTGATGCCCGTACGGGCGGCGATGACGGCACCGCTTCCGATTTGGGCGGTAAGTCCTGCGACCGGGTCGTGGAATATGGTGTGCCCGTGCGAGGCTATGAAGTCGGGCTTGTCGCTGTTTTCGAGCCAGCGGTTGATGTGCTGCGCCATAAGTTGTCCTAAGGCGACATCCAACCGGGCATATTCTATGGCAGAAAGTTCCGTGGCATAGGCAAGCCTGTCGCGGAACTCGGGTGTGTAGGGCACGGTGCAGGCGCGTATGATGCGGAATTTAGTGTTTCTGCCGTCGTCGCTGAAGCGGCAAAGTGCCATGTCGATGCCGTCAAGGGAGGTGCCTGACATAATGCCGAGGCCGGTGCAGGTGTCAAGGGGGGTCATGGCAGAATGGCTGACAACCGGTTCAGATGCATGGCGTTGGAGCCCTTTACGAGTATCATCGTGTCGTTGACGGGCTGTTCCGCCAAGGCACGGTTGAGGCTTTCTACATCTGCATAGCAGCGGCAGGGGTGTTGAAAGCAGAACTCCGGTCCAACATAAACGGCAGGAATGTCAAGTTGTTGGCAGAGCGCGATGATGCGGCGGTGCTCCTCACCGCTGATGGCTCCCAACTCCCGCATATCGCCGAGGATGGCCAGTTTGCGGGGATGCCGGATGGCGGCAAGGTTGCGAAGCGCGGCTTCCATGCTGGTGGGGTTGGCGTTGTAATAGTCGGCAATGATGGTGTTTCCCTTGTGCCTGATGACCTGTGATCGGTGGTTGGCGGGCGTGTATTGGCCAATGGCTCGCGCCGTTTCTGCCTGCGACACGCCGAAATGGCGACCGACAGCGGCGGCAGCCAAGATGTTGTCGAGGTTGTAGCCGCCCGTGAGACGGGTGTTTACCAGCGTGCCGCCAATGGTGACGCTGAGGTAGGGCGACATGTCGGCAATGCGGTTTGAGGAATCTTCGGCATAATAGACGGTTTTGCTGTAGTGCAGGTCGGCACAAAGCGTTGCATCGTTTTTGTTGACAAACAGGATGCCGCCGTCCGACATGACTGACTCGTAGAGTGCCTTTTTTGTGTGTATGATCTCTTCTACGGAGCCGAAACCTTCGATGTGGGCTTTGCCGATGTTGGTGATGAGCCCGAAGTTGGGGCGGGCAATGCGGCACAGGGCGGCAATCTCTCCAGGATGGTTTGCGCCCATCTCTACGATGGCTATTTCATCGCTGGGTTTGATGGCAAGCAGCGTGAGCGGCACGCCGATGTGGTTGTTGAGGTTGCCTTGCGTGAAAGCGATCCTGTAACGTTGGCTCAACACAGCGGAAGTCAGCTCTTTGGTTGTGGTTTTGCCGTTGGTGCCGGTGATGCCGATGACGGGAATGGTGAGCCTTTGCCGGTGAAAGGCTCCTAATTGCTGGAGCGTGTCGAGTGCATCGTTCACGACGATGTAACGCGGCTCTGCTGCATGCGACTCGTCTTCGGTGACGACGTATGCGGCGCCCTGTTCCAGTGCGGCGGCAGCAAACTGGTTGCCGTCAAAGTTCGCGCCTTTCAGACAAACAAAAAGGGAGTCGGGTATAATGTTCCTCGTGTCTGTGCAGATGCGGGGATGGCTTAGGTACAAGCCATAGATTTCATCGATGTTCAGTTTTTTCATAACGCTAATTGTCAACCGTTGATGATGCGGTCGGGTTAATAGATGAACGGGAATATCCGTTTTAGTTTGCGGGCTTCCATCTCGGGCCCGAACTCTTTGCGGTATCTTTTGTAGATGGAGTTCGCACGGGGCACGAGGTTGGCAAAGGTCCAGATGAAGAATACCAGTCCGGACAGCGACCAGGTGAGGATGGCGAATCCAAGCCACTCGAGCAGCTCGCCCAGATAGTTGGCGCTGGTCACGTAGTTGAACATAAAGCCTGAGGGCAGGTAGTGGTTGGTGTCGTCGTCGTTTTTTCGGAGATGGCGGATGATGTAGTCGGAACGGAGGTTGATGTAGAAGCCGCCGAAGAAGATGATGACGCCGATGATGAATTGCGGCGACCAAAGCCAAGCCGTGTCTGTGTAAGAGAGTCCTAACACGTGGTAGTTGCATTTGAAAGACTCAAAAAATATCCAGTATCCCTGCATCATGGCATTGAGGATGTTGAAAGCGATGCCCATAAACATCACGGCCAGCGACATTTTGCTCTTTTTGCCTTTCATAATCCAAGGAAAGATGAGAGAACGTTGGAAATAGTGTATCTCAAAAATCAGCAAGAATATCATCGGCACGAGGCTGAAGCGGTGCGGCGAGGCGAGCCACAGGATGATCATGGCGATGAAGATGGGAAACTCCATCAGGAACCATGCCAGTTTGTTGTTGATGGCTTTGCCCCATTTGCTGGAGGTGAATGCGCCGTAGCCGGCTGTCACAAAATAAAGTGCTACGAACACGACGGCTGCCAGACCGATCATGACGTACAAGTAAATATGAAACGCTGAAGTGAAAAATTCTGGAGTCATAGCAATAGTCGGTTTTGGTTATTGAATAGTGATGCTCATTGGCATGCGGGCCTGAACCCCTTCTTGCGAGAGTATTTGGTCGATGCTTTCGTATGTGAAATAGAGTTTGCCGAGTTTTTCTTTGAGGGCGGCCGTCACTTCGTCGTCGCTGTTTCCGAACAGTTGCGCGTACCACGATTTCTGTTCCGGATAGGCAACGGTGGCGTAATTGGTGAGCCCTGCCAATTGGGCGGCTTTGGCGATGGCATCGTCCAACGAGCCTAATTTGTCCACTAAGCCAAGCCCCATAGCTTCTTTGCCGGCCCATACGCGCCCTTGCCCGATGCTGTCAACATACGTCTGGGCAAGTTTACGGCCGGCAGCCACACGTCCGGTGAAGGTGGCGTAGGTCTGTTCGATGGAGTGCTGCATTATCGCGATTTCTTCTGCATCCAAAGCGCGGAACCCGGTGCCGTAGTCGGAATGGGCGTTAGACTTGACCCCGTCAATGGTGACGCCGAGTTTGTTTTTCAGGAAATTCTGCAAGGAGGGTATCATACCGAAGACGCCAATGGAGCCGGTCAGCGTGTTGGGCTGTGCAATGATGTAGTCGGAGTTGCAGGCGATGTAATAACCGCCCGAGGCGGCATAGTCGCCCATAGAGGTCACTACTTTTTTCCCCGATTTCTTGATGTTCTCGACCTCATGCCAGATGTTTTCGGAGGCGATGGCGCTGCCGCCCGGGGAGTTGATGCGCAGCACGATGGCTTTAACGTTTTTGTCTTCAGCGGCTTTCTTCAGTTCTTTGATGAAACTCTCGGAGTAGATTCCGTTGTTGCTGTCGCCTTTGCCGTCACGGATGTTGCCCGTGGCATAAACGACGGCAATTTTGTCCGAGGCTTTGCTCGACCGGCTGAAGGCGCCTTTGTAGGTGTTGAGCGAGACGATGTTCAGTTTACCGGTACCGGTGCGCTCTTTCATCAGTTTCTCGGCATCGCTGGCATAGCCAAGCTTGTCAACAAGCCGCAGCCGCAAGGCCTCTTCGGGTATGGAGCCGAGCAACTTGTCGGCGATGCGGTTGAGACCGTCGGTTGGCACGTGTCTGCTTTTGGAAATGTCGGCGATGAATGTCTCCCACAGCGAGTTCGCCAATACCGTCATCTGTTCGCGGTTGGCCTCGCTCATCTTGTCGAGGATATAGGGCTCAACGGCGCTTTTGAATTGCCCGTGCCGCACTATTTGCACGTCAATGTCCATCTTGTCTAAAAATCCTTTGTAAAACATCACCTGAAAGGCGTAACCTTTGAATTCCAACATGCCGGTAGGGTTCAGGATTACCTTGTCGGCGACAGAGGCGATGTAGTAGCCGTTTTGCGTATAATAGTCGCTGTAGGCGTAAATGAATTTGCCCGATTGCTTGAATGTGAGCAGGGCGTCGCGGATCTCTTTTAAGGTTGCGGGCGACCCGTAAGCGGCGGCGGCGTTGATGTAGATGCCTTTGATTTTAGGGTCGGTGGCGGCATTTTTGATGCAAGCCAGAATGTCATCGAGCCCAAGTCCGGAGGTGTAATAGTTGTTGAACTTGTTGAAAGGCGTCTCGTAAGAGCGTTCGCTGATAGGCGAGCTCAGGTTAACTTTCAGGATGCTGTCGTCAGATATGGATGTGGTGTCCTGCGAGGTGGCAGAGAGCGCCACAACCATGCTGATGAACATGACGAAATAGAGCACGGAAACGATGACCGAAGAGAGAAAGAAGCCAAGCATTGACCCGAGCACGACACGCCAGAACTTGCGGGCGCGGCTTTCGGGCTTAAATGGCTTGTTTTCGGGCTGAACGTCTTGAGTGTAGGATATGTTCATAGTATGTATTTTGGGTGATTATCTAAAAAAATGCCTGCTTTTGCTTCGGCATCCCCCTTGAAAGAAGGAGATGTATTCCAGAAAGATGTCATTGGTGTCTTCGAGGGCGGGGAGTCCGCACCCGACGCTGATGCGGGAGAGCATCTGGGTTGTTGTGAAAGGCAGTGGGCAGTTTTCAGAGGCCCGGTTGCGGTGGGGCACTCGGCCGCTGTCGGTATAGGTGCCTTCCACCTCGCTGGGCAGCGATGCGGGCAGCAGCAGGTCAAACTGGGGTTCTTGGGTTGCCGTGTCATCCACAAAGGCGGTCTGCAGAAGCGAGAAGCGGCAATTGGGTGCGGCGGCTGTGACCTCGTCGGGGATGACTCCGCCGCCGGCATTGAACAAAAGGCACGCGTCAAAGTCCTTGGCAACAATACGCCCAGGCACATCCACATTGGCGGTTTGTGCAGGTCTCCCGTACATTTTTTCCATCAGTGTTGTGTTGGCTTCTGCAAAGGGCAAGCCGCCCACACATAGATGCGGTGCGATGCCCATGTCAAAGAGCCCTTGCGAGTTGGGCTCCGCTTTGATGCAAAGAAATCCCGCCGCAGGCTTGGCTTGGATGTCGAGCAGCATGCAGAGGTTCTCCAGTTCTATGACGCCGCGCTCGTCCAGATAACGCTCCCAAAACAAGAACACTGGGGCTTTGAAACGGAGCAGAAAATCGGCAAATGTCTGTATGTCTTTGTTTTGGAGTCCGTTGGCACCAAGCAGCAAGTCGAGGTCTTCGTTCAGAAGCCGGCTCCGGTATTGGTCATAGTCTTTGCCAAGTCCCTCCACATAGATGCCTTTGGCGTGGCCGTTTTCGATGAGGTGGCGGTTGACACAGCGGAAGAATGCCCCGAAGTTTTTGATGTTGAGTGTTTCCGGAGTGTTGAAGTTGTAGCGTGCCGTGGCCGGGCAACTGTTCAGTATGTTGAGCAGCGGCGCTTGGGCAGGCGTGTCGGCGGCAGGATTGAGCAGGGTGAAGAAAGCATCGGAGCCGTACAGCTCAGCCATCGGCACAATGTCGTTCTTGTCCCAGCAGAAAGCGGTGCCGCGGCGGTAATAGTCATACGAGGCTATCGCATTGGTGTTGAAGCCGGCACGGGCAAGCCGCTGCAGCAGGTAGAGTTCTTCGTTTGAATAATCGCCCGAGGCCATAACGAGCGTGCGGTTTGCCTGTGCCTCAGACATCTGCGCTGCGATGGTCTTGAAAGCTTGGTCAAAGTCTATGGCAATGTATTGGTCGCCGTACTTGTATAGCGGTTGCTGCAGACGGTACATGTTTTTGTCAGTCTTGTGAGGTGAGAGCCTGGAAAAGGCGTTCCATTTCGGGTACGTTGAGTTCAGAAGAGTGGCGCAGCCCCATCTTGTCGGCCATCTGGGGCAGTTCCGACACTTTGGCGTCGGCCACGATTTTGCCTTTGTTGATGATGATGACGTGGTCGCACATGGCCTGCACCTCTTGCATGATGTGCGTAGAGAGCAGCACGGTGCGGTCTTTGCCGTAGGTGCGTATCAGGTCGCGGATCTCTACCAGTTGGTTAGGGTCGAGACCGGTGGTGGGCTCGTCTAAGATCAGCACTTCGGGGTCGTGGATGAGCGCCTGGGCAATGCCTACACGCTGCTTGTAGCCGCGCGAGAGAGCCCCGATCTTCTTGTGCTCTTCAGGGGTCAGTCCGGTCTTCTCGATAATGTCAGCCACCTTTGCTTTGGCCTCTTTGAGGTGGTGGATGCCGGCAATGAACTGCAGGAACTCACGCACATACATATCATAATAAAGCGGGTTGGCTTCCGACAGGTAGCCTATCTTCTCGCGCAAGGCAAGCGAGTCTTTCCAGATGTCAAGCCCGCAGACGGTGACGTCTCCTTGGGTGGGAGGAATGAGGCAAGTGATGATTTTCATCATAGTGGTCTTGCCGGCGCCGTTTGGACCGAGGAAGCCGACAATCTCCCCTTTCTTTGCTTCAAAACTGACGTTGTTCAGGGCATATTGCTTCCCGAAAACTTTACTGACATTGTTGACGATGATAGACATTGTGCTGGCATTATTGATAAAGGCTGCAAAGATAGCATTTACTTTCAAAAGGAAAACGGAAAGCTGTGACTTGAGACTCATTTCGTGCAGCGCACGAGGCTCGGGCTGACGTAGGACTTACAGTGAAAGAAGGAAACATGAAAGATGTGATTGTTTCGTTTTGCTGCACATATATATATATTGAACGGTCAACCCAAAACGTAAAACGAAAAACATTAAACAAAAAAAAGGGGAGACTTTTGAGTCTCCCCCTTTTTTCTGGGTTATCGTTTGGTGAATGGTTTCACAACGGTGCCCTTGTCGGTGATGATCCGCACGAAGTACATGCCGGCGGCAAGTTCATCGGCCGGAAGCACTACGCTGTTGCTGCTTACTTGCTGCACGCGGAGGGTCTGGCCGTAAACGTCATACACCTCAACCTTTTCAATTATGCAGTTGTCGTTGACGATGGTCACGCTGCTGCTGGTCGGGTTGGGGTAGAGTTTGGTCTGGCTCAACACATAATCCTCGATGGCATCTGGCAGGGTGCTGAAGGTTATGGTGTTGGATGCCGCACTGACAGAGTCGTCGCATACGGCCACCACGTAAGCCTCGTAGTTGCTTTCGGGCATAAGGTCGGTGAGGGCGTACGGCGACGGGGTTGTGGTGTTCACCGTAGTCCAGGCATCCGTGCCTTTGCGGAAATAGACGTTCCAGCTGTCGGGTTCGCCTTGCTGCGTCCACGACAGGTTGGCGCTGTTCATGGTGATGTCAGCAACCGTTAGGTTGGCAGGAGCGTGGCAAGTGTCAGCGGGTTGCGGCTCCGGACCGGGAGGTGTAGGGCCTGGGTCAGGTTCGCCGCCCGTGGTGTCCACGCAGGAAACTTGCAGGGCAAAGCCCGAATACTGCACACTTCCGTCAGAATGGACATAGAGCGTAATGGGACCTGTAGTGGAAACACATTCCGGTATCGTGTCAGAACTGGTGCTCTGTGTCGAGAAGAGCTGCGTGCCTGTATTGTCAGATCCGTCGTAGATGATCAGATAGTCACAGCATGACTCGAAAGCGTAATCGCCGATGCCTTGAACTTTGACCATATTGCCGGCTGTTTCAGGATTGATCACGAGCGTGGCCTCGCAACTGGGAGAGTAGCTGCTGTTGGCGCCGCCGTCGTCATAGATGATGCCGTCGCATAGGGTAATTGTTGTCGAACCGCTGGTCGGCATAAGGAAAGTGCCCGGCGTGGCGGTCACAACGCCTCTCCATTCGCTGGTTTCGCCTGCTCCGCAGTCAGCCTGTACATAAAAGTCGTAAGCAGTGCTGCTGGTCAATCCCGTTACAGCAAACGGGTTGGTCGTGGCTGCCACCGTGGTGCCGGTGCCTTGCGTGAAGCCTTGCGGACCGTACTCGATGTTCCAAGCCGTAGCCGTGCCGTTTTCGGTCCACGAGAGTTCTACAGAGGAGGACGTGACGTTAGAGACGGTCAGGTTTGAGGGTTTGGTACAAGAGGGAAGCGCTTCCACTACCACATCGTCGATGCTTAAGTAGTAGTTGTTGGAAGTTCCGCCTACATATCTGAATGCGATGTAACTGTTGCCTGCGCCGAGCGCCGGAACGCTGGATAACGGCTGCTCTACCTCGGTGAGAGTTGTGACGCGAGGACAAGAGTAGATGGCGGTGAAGGTGGAAGGATCGTTAAGGTTGGTGATGTAGCCCACCTCCAAGGTGCCGTTTGTAGCGTATGTGCTTTCATTGCGGTACTTGAACGTGATCTGCAAGGTGTTGATGTCAACGTTGAAGACGGGAAGAGCAGCAACCACAGAGGTTGTCGAGCTGGACTTGAAAAACAGCGCTTTGCCGCTTGAGGCATAGCCGGAGGCCGTTGTCAAGAATACAGTCGGGTAACCCGAAGCAACCTCTGAACGGTTCAGGAATGTCCAGCACGAGGGCATGTCAACGTTAGGATAATTGTCGGGAACGGTAGTAGAGGAACCAATGCCGTTGGTGTAGCTGTCGAAATTCTCGATATAGGGAACCGATGATATGCCGCAGCCTGTACGGAACGTGAATTTGGTCCATGCGCCATACTCGCCGCCGTCGCAAACGATGCGAACATACACGTCGTAGGCGGTGTTGGAGGTGAGTCCGGAGAGGGCGACAGTGTCGGCCGAAACAGCCACAGGCGTTGCCGTAGTCGGGTCAACCGTGCCGGCGATGCCGTAGCAGACTTCCCATTGCGTCTCGTTGCCGCCCGGTGTCCAGGTTATCGTTGCCGCATCGGTGGTGATGTTGGTGGCGGCAATGTCCTCAACACGTCCGCAGAACGGAATCTCCTGGATGGTGACATCGTCAATGTAGATGAAGTTGGAAATCCATTGCGGTGTTCTGAAGGCAATGTGACGTCCGTTGCCTGTATAATTGGAGGTATTCATTTCGCAGAGTTCCCAACTGTTGTTCTGTGCAGGCGAGAAACGTCCGACAGGCTGGAATGTCGTGATGTCGGTGGGGTCTGTCATGACGCCGACTTCAATGAAATAGTTTGCCGAAGTTTTCTTGGCACTGAAGGAAACCTGCAAGTTGTTCATTGCGATAGTGTTGGCAAAGCGAGGTGTGGCGGCATACGAATATGTGGTGCTGGAACCCATAAAGTAGAGCGAATAGGAGGCAGAAACGGCATCGCTGTTGGAGGTATAAGGATATGCCGAAGATCCGTTTGTGCCGCTGTACCAGCAAGATATGAAGTTGCCTGCACCCGTGCCCGTTGCCGAGTCAAAGTTCTCCGTGTAAGGAATCGTTGCAATGGAAGCACAGGTTGTAGAAGCGTTGACTAAGGAATAAGCGCTGTTTTCAGTGCCGCAGTTTGAACGCAGACGGATGATATAGTCTGCATCCGACACGAGGTTTGTGATGGTGTAAGGCGAGGCGGTAACCGTGCCTTCAGAGGTCCATACACTGTCGGTTTCCAGCATGTATTCCAACTGCCATTGCGTTTCAGCATTGCCGGGCACCCATGCTAACGTGACGGAGTTGTTGTCGGAAGCCGTTACGATGACGTTAGGAGCGACACAGGTGGCCGTTGAATCGCACGACATGAACTTGATGTTGTTTCGCTTTGACAAGAATGTGCCTGTAGGCGGTGCCGTGGGGTCAGGGTTGCTGGTGTCGGATTTGTAAAGGAGGGTTTTGTTCCCCGTGGTGCTATGGACATTGAAAACGTGAGATCCGTTGTTGTAGCTGCCAGAGTTGTCATCCACGATGAGAACCAGATTGCTGGTGCCGTTGTATTGGAAAGGAGTCGTAAGGGGAACAGTGTTCCAGCCATATTCAAAATTCATCGTTCCAGTGTAAACGACTGTCGCGCTGTCAATCGGAACCCACGAAGAGGTTGTGCTGAAAACGCTCTGTGAGGTGTGGGCAAGATAGATGGTCACGTTGTCTTTCTCCGACATCGGGGTTGCGTAAGCGTAATCGAATGCAATGCTGCTGATGGACATGGCGCCGCCCAATTCGGCCGCGTCAAAAATCTGCTGCGTATAGGTGAAATTGTAGTAATTGTTGACGGGAATTCCGTTGTACATTGATTGTGTGCCGTTGTTGATAGTGAACGCGGTGCTTGAAGCACAGCCGGTGGTAAACTGCGCCGTTATCGTTTCAGTTGAGCCGGCAGAGGAGGCGCAACTGGAACTGACGCGCACATCGTAGGTGGTTTGAGGTTCAAGGCCGCCCAGCAGGTACCGGGTGTCTGAAACCGTGCTGCTTGCCGTCTGCCAGTTGTCTTGGCCGGCCTCTGAATATTCAACAGTATAGTTTGGGTTGCCTTGCACCGCAGCAGTCCAGCTCAACAGGGCTGAACGGCCTGAAATGTTGGACACGGTGAGGTTTGACGGAGCAAAACATTCGGGCATGTAGTCCAGTCTTACGTTGTCAACGTGGCAATAGGAAGTGCTTCCTGCAGGAGAGTAGAATGCGAGATAAACATTGTTGAAAGCCTGGTTGAAAGGCACATAGAAGGTTTGCCATTCGCCTGGAGAAACATAGTCGTTAGGATAGATGGTCTTCAGCACCGTCAAGGTGTTCAAGTCGTCAGGGTCAGTCATGACACCGATGTCCAAACGGCCGTAAGAGTTGCTGACTTTCTTAGCTTTGAATGTGAGCAGCAAGGTGCCGGCAGTGTGTGCGGAAAGGTCAAGCGCCTGTGATGCTGCCAACGAATAGATAGCGGAGGAAGCGTAGAAGTACAATGTGCCTGCATTGGCGGTGTCAGTTGCGTCAACGATGCCTTCAATGTAGGGATACCTTGTTGCAGAAGTGGTGTTTGTAAGCTTGCTCCAGCAACTCGGGAAAGCAGTGTTGCCTGTGCCGTAGGTGTCGAAGTTCTCCGTGTAGGGGATGACATCGGTAGATTGGCAACGGGTTTGGAACGTGACAACGTCAGACCAAAGGCTTTGGTCATCGCTGGCACAGATTGCCTTTACATAGATGTCGTATGCCGTGTTGGGGTCAAGACCTGTAACCGTGAAAGGATGAGCGGATGTTGAAGTGGCTACAGCAGCATCTGGGCTGGTGCCGGTAGGTACAACCACCACTTCCCATTCCGTTTCCGTTCCTTGCGGAGTCCAGTCAGCCAAAGCATTGTTGGCAGTGATGGCGCTGAGTGTCACGGCGGCAGGTTTCATACAGGTAGGTATAAGCGACACTGCGAAGTCATCAACGTAGGTGTAGCCTGAGCCCGTAGGCTTGCGGAGGGCGATGTAAGAGCCGTTTCCCGTAAATCCGGACAGCAGTTCTTCTACACTGTACCAGGTGTTTGTTGCAGCCCAGTCTGTCGTGGCCCACGTCTTGACCACTTGGAAAGTGTTGAAGTCTGCCGGGTCTGACATCACGCCTAACTGCAGGGCGCCGTAGCCGGAGGAAGAACTGTTTTTCTTGACCTTGAAACTCACCATCAGCGTGTTGATCGGGTTGGTGTTCGTGTCAATCTGAGGAGCGATGGCAGCAGAATAACCGCTGTATGAACTGTAGAAATAGAGACAGCCGATGCCAGAACTGGGTGCAGAATTTGTAATGTAAGGATACGTTGACGAGGTGGTATGGGACCTGGTCCAGCAGTTGGGGAACTTAGGTGTGCCGGTACCGTAGTTGTCAAAACTTTCAGCGTAAGGTATTGTCATGTAGGCGGAGCAAGCCGTGCTTGCATTGACAGAAACCCAAGCACTGGTTTCGGTTCCGCAGACGGTTCTTACATATATGATATAAGAGGTGCTGGCATTCAGTCCCGTGAACTGGTGGGTTGTGTCGGTAACGGTGACTGGCGTGGCCATATCGGGGTTTTCGCCGATCTGGCAGATGCAAGCCTGCCATTCGGCATCCGTAGCCGCACCTTTGTTCCAAGTGACGGTGATGGCGGATTGGGTGGCCACACTGTCATTGGCGGCAAGGTTCTGCGGCATAGCACAGGTGTAGCCTTTAACTGCAATGTTGTCAATAGCGGCGGGAGGGTTTGAGCCATCCACATTGTTGTTTCGCCACATCAGGTAGATGCGGAGGAGGCCGTTGTCGCCCCAGCCTTCGGTGCGTTGGAGGATATGGTTCACGTGTGTCCAGTTCTCGCTGCGGCCCAGATACTGGCTTCCGTTAACCGCAACGTATGTAGCGCCTTCCACATCGGTGCCTGTTCCCAAATTGTTGGCAGTGACCTGTGTGGGATAATCTTTGGCAAGCCACACTTTAAGATAGTCGGTGTTGGCTTCGCCGATGCCCTTATAGTCGAAAGAGAGGGCATAATAGCGTGCGGCTGTGTCAAGCGTGATGTCGCGTACCGCAAACACGGTGCTGGCAGCGTTCTTGTTGTAGGCATTGGTTGTTCCGTTGTCGTTTGACACATAGAGTGAATTTCCGGACGTGCCGGCGCAGGTGGCGCTGCCGATGCTCCAGACATTCGTGGCAGGATTGTTCACTAACGTCCAGTTGCTGTTCTCTGTCTGGTCTTCAAAGCCGCAAACGTAAGGCAAGGATGCAGGCGTGGTGAAGAGCGTAACGGCCGTCAAGGTTCTTTCGAGGCTCTCTTCGTCGCCGGCACAGATGGCAGAAACAGAAACTGCATACCTTGTGTTAGGCGTGAGTCCGGAGACGGTGTAGTTGGGCGTGGAAGTGGTGGTGGACACCAGGGTAGTAGAATCGCCTTGCACGAGGTAGGTTACGTTCCAAGACGTTTCTGTTCCGCCAGGTTGCCACGAGAGGTCGAAGGAGTTAGGGCCATAGTTGAAAGCCGCCAAGTTGTTCACACGCGGGCAGGTGATGGTTGCCGGCGTAAAGGAGTAGGTGAGTCCGGATGCGGGATAAGAACCGGTGTTGATGTCAACAAAAAGGTCAGTGACCGTACTGCTGGTGGTGAAGTTAGCCCAGTTGCCGGTGCCGGTCACAATGAGTTTCTCAGTATTGATGTGGTCATAAAGGCCGACTACTGGAGATTTTTCTTCCGTTATGCTCATCTGTCCGTAACAGAACTCGATGGCATTGGTGGTTTCGTAGATTTTAACTTGGAAATTGTAGGTGTTGTCGTCGCCGAAGCAGGGAACGCCGGCCCACTGCACGGTGAGTACGCGGTTAGGAGTGGAGCCCGTGACGCTGTAAGTGATTGTTCCGTCGGAAGACGGATCCAAATCATGTCCAAACGGGGAGATGAAGCTGTAATAGCTGGTTTCGTCGGGCCAGACTGAAACGTCGGAGTCGCCGAGCGTAAGGTAGCCGTTGCTGCATACATACAGGCTGGCTCCCTGTTGATAGGTGGTTTCAGCAAACGTGAAAGCAAAGGGCAACGCTATTGTGGCGTAGTCGTCGTCATCATAGATGCCCACAGATGTTCCTTGGCTGATAGGCGTGTAAGTTGATGTACTTGCTTGAAAAGCATAGTAATCCAGTGTCTGCGACGAGCCGGCCAATGGTAGCAGCAGCCATATCGCAAACAACAAAGCGTAGATTTTTTTTACCATAGTTGTTTTTAATTTGTTGATAATTGAGTTGTTATAAACCAAAGTTTCTGTTTCTTCACATTTTTCAGACTATCCCTCAACCGCCGCTCTGCAACATGTCGTACCTGTCATTTCAGCCCTGCCTTACTA
>CAVIPZ010000008.1:0-19490 GCA_963644715.1 bacterium
GAACAATTTGACTGGCTGGAGGATAGGATTCATGCCGAATCAATGGATGTGAACCTGAACATTTGGGAATAGACTACCTGTCGACCGTATTTTCCTGATTGCGTTGCAGAACTGCACAATTCCATTGGAATTACTCTTTTTGACCAGTCGCCACACTATCGACCCGGGTTCTCTCTCTTGTCCAGTTCTTCCTTAACCTGGGCAGCCAGTTCATAGTCCTCGCATCTGACAGCATCATGAAGCAGCTCGTTGAGTTCCTGAATGCTCAAGTCCTCTAATTTTACAGGCTCAAATGGATCTTCCGGTTCTGGTTCTGAACATTCATTGCGTATCTGGTCGCACATGCAGTTTTCATTGAAAATATCCTCATTCATGAAAAAAGGAACATTCGCTTTCAATGCCAGCGCTATGGCATCCGAGGGGCGTGCGTCTAAATGAAAGAGCGAGCCGTCAGCCTTTCTCATAATCAGGTCTGCAAAATAGACCCCCTCTTCATAATATATGATGTTTACCTCTTGCAGGACGCAACTGAAATTATCTGCCAACGTCATAAACAGTTCATGCGTCAGCGGACGATGTGTCTTGGTCTGGTTCATTTCGATGAGAATAGCACGCGCTTCACTTATGCCAATGATGACCGGAATGTAACGCTCACTGTGCCTGTCTTTCAGAATCAGCGAAAATGCCTCTGAACGAGGCACGGAACGTATATCCGCCACGACAAGTTCAACTCTTCTCATAACCCAACCTATCCTCTCTTGAAATACTCCACCGCATTGCGGAAGAGGTCCTGTGTTTTGTCGCCGTCGATGTTCTTGTAAAGGTCGGAGCCTTTCCTTTCGCTATGTCCCATCTTGCCGAGCACAAGACCGTCAGGAGAAACGATACCCTCAATGGCATAGAAAGACCCGTTGGGATTGTCGGATGGGGTCATGCTGGGCTTGCCGTTCTCGTCGCAATATTGGAAAGCAACCTGTCCGTTCTCAAAAAGCTGGCGGGCCATAGACTCGTTCACCACAAACTTGCCCTCGCCATGACTGACGGCGATGCGGTGCATATCGCCCACGGCAAAGGAAGTTAGCCACGGCGATGCCACGGAAGAGATGCGTGTGCGCACCAATCGAGAAATGTGACGGTTGATGTTGTTGCGGTAAAGTGTGGGAGACTCCGGCGTCACATCGCCCAGCTTGCCGAACGGAAGCAGTCCAGACTTGACCAGCGCCTGAAAACCGTTGCATATACCAATTATCAAGCCTTTGCGTGCAAGGAGGTCTTGAACGGCTGACTTGACGAGGGCGTTGTTCAATACAGTAGCGATGAACTTGCCGCTGCCGTCAGGCTCGTCACCCAGACTGAAGCCGCCGCTGAGCGCCAGTATCTGCGAATTGCGGATTGCATCTGCCAGTTCGTGCAGAGAATCGTTGATTTCTTTTTCGTTGAGATTGCGGAACACGAGAATTTGCGTTTCCGCGCCGGCATCTTCAAAGGCCTTTGCGGTGTCATAGTCGCAATTGGTGCCTGGAAACACGGGCAACACAACCTTTGGCACGTCGATGCGAACGGGGACATGCTCGTTGAATCTTTTCTGACCGCCATTGGTGAACTCCTCACCCGTAGAAACGGTCTCATTCGGAACTTCGTCAGGATAGAGCCCGCTGTAAACGCCACGCCAAACTTCCAGACATTTCTCCTTGTCGAGGATCTCGCCATTGATGCTGAAACGGTCTGAAACGCGGCCAAGCGATATGGCAAAGTCGGCATCCAGTTCTGACGTGGTTTCGACGACAAAACTGCCGTATCCATAGTCAAACAGGGCAAGGTCTGTGTTTATCTCAAAACCTAAATCGTTGCCGAAACTCATCTTAGCCAAGGCTTCGGCTATGCCGCCATGCTGCAGCGTAAATGCCGACACGATACGGCCGTTCAAGATATTCTGGCGCATAAAATCGAAAATCTTGGCAACACGCTGCGCATCCGGAAGACAATTATCTATCTTATTGTAGATAAAGTAAATATGATTCCCTTTTTGTTTGAACTCGGGAGAGATAATCGTGCCCGACTTCTCCGTAGTGATTGCAAACGACACAAACGTAGGAGGCACATTCAAGTCTTTGAAAGTGCCGCTCATCGAATCCTTTCCGCCGAGGGAGGCCAGATCAAATTGCTTGAGCATCCACACCGATCCTAACATTGCGGCGCAAGGTTTGCCCCAGCGGCTTGGATTATGTCCCATTTTTTCAAAGTATTCCTGAAAAGTGAAACGTATTTTGCGAAAATCGCCGCCTACTGCCACAATTTTGGACATCGATTCGAGTATGGCGAACACGGCGGCATGAAACGGCGACCGCATCGCGATATTGGGATTGTATCCGAATGCCATAATGCTTGTGGTGTCGGTGTGGCCGTGCAAGACGGGCAGTTTTTGAGCCGAAACCTGCGTTTCGGTCAACTGGCGTTTCCCGCCGAAAGGCATCAGCACCGTTGAGGCGCCGATGGTGGCATCAAACATCTCAACAAGTCCCTTTTGGGATGCAACGTTAGGATTGCGCAAGCAGTTGAACATCTTCTCGCTAAAGGTGTTGCCTTTTACGGGACAAGCCTCCAGCACATTGTCGGGAACTGCTGCCACTGCGACCGCTGTTTTCTGACGGACACCGTTCGTGTTTATAAAGTCGCGGCTAAGGCTCACTATCGTTTTGCCTTTCCATACCATCGTAAGGCGGTTGTCGTCGGTGACGTGCGCGATAATGTTGGCTTCGATGTTCTCTTGGCGGCAATATTCGAAGAAAGACTCCACATCGTTCTTATCGACCACGACACTCATACGTTCTTGCGATTCGCTGATGGCGATTTCGGTGCCGTTAAGTCCTTTGTATTTTGTTCTTACAGAGTCGAGGTCAATAAACAGGCCGTCAGCCAGTTCGCCGATAGCCACGCTCACGCCGCCTGCGCCAAAGTCGTTAGACTTCTTTACGAGACGGGTAACTTCAGGCCGTCTGAACAGGTGTTGAATCTTGCGTTCCTCGGGGGCGTTTCCTTTCTGCACTTCGGCGGCGCAAGTGTCGAGCGACTTTTCGTTATGTTCTTTAGAAGAGCCGGTTGCTCCTCCGATGCCGTCACGTCCAGTGCGCCCGCCGAACATGATGACCACATCGCCGGGCACTGGGCGTTCGCGGCGCACGTGGCTCACAGGAGCCGCACCGACTACGGCGCCGATCTCAAGCCGCTTGGCCTTATAGTCGTCATGGTAGATTTCGCGCACATGGGTAGTGGCAAGGCCAATCTGGTTGCCGTAGGAAGAGTATCCTGCGGCGGCGGTTTTAGAAATCACCGACTGGGGAAGTTTCCCCTCCAGCGTATCGCTGACGGGGGCATTGATATTGCCGGCGCCCGTCACGCGCAGAGCCTGATAAACGTAGCTGCGCCCGCTGAGAGGGTCACGGATGGCGCCGCCCACGCAAGTGGCTGCCCCGCCAAAAGGCTCAATCTCCGTCGGATGGTTGTGGGTCTCATTCTTGAACATCAACAGCCAAGGTTCGGGTGTGCCATCTACATCTACCTGTATCTGAATGCTGCATGCATTGTTCTCCTCCGAAACCTCCATATCGTTGAGATTGCCGGCCTTACGTTCGTATTTGCCATTGATGCTTGCCATATCCATCAGCGTCTGCGGTCTTTCTGTATGTGCTCCATAGACCTCTTTCCGCAAGGCAAGGTAAGTCTCGTATGCTTCCTGAAGTTGGTATTGCAAGCGCGAGGGCGTAAAGACAATCTTGGCAAGTTCCGTCTCAAAAGTGGTGTGGCGGCAATGGTCGCTCCAATAGGTATCCAGCAGTTTGATTTCCGTCTCAAAAGGCTCGCGACGTTCCTCGTTCTTGAAATATTGCTGTATGAACATCAAGTCTTCCAACGACATGGCAAGACCTAAACGCGTGCGGAATGTTTCCAACTGTTCAGAAGTCCAACTGTTGAATCCTGAGATGACTGGAATATCGCTGGCGGACGGATTTTCCGTGATGGCCAGCACCGAAAGGTCTTTCTCACGGGCCTCCACCTCATTGATGCAGTATTTCTTTATTTGGGCCAATTGCGCATCAGTCAAGTCGGCATCGAAAATATAAGCACGGGCGCTTTTGACAAGCACGTCAGTTGTAGGGTCAAGCAGCGAAAAACACTGCATAGCGCTGTCGGCGCGCTGGTCAAACTGTCCGGGCAGGTATTCCACCGCAAAACAGGTCTGACCGTCGAGCGACAAAGTTTCTGACACGTTGTCTGTCACGGGCTCGCAAAGAACACCGACTTTGGCACGTTCCAGCAACTCGTCGCTGACATTGAAGATGTCGTAAATGTTCAGCAGCCGAAGATTGCGGATGTTGAGGTTGAAATTGCGGTTCAGGGTTTCTTTCAGACTGACGGCTTCCACATTGAAGCCTTCTTTTTTCTCGACAAAGATACGGGCGTTGCGCATGGCTTTAATATTTATATGGCGGCAAAAGTAGTGAAAATATTCAGATTGTTATTCATTTTCGGGGAGGGCTTTGAATCCGAGTCCCATAATTTCTGAACTTTCAATAACGTTGACGAAAGCGGCTGGGTCTAAACGGCGGAGATTGGCTTTCAGTTTCACAAGGTCTGTGCGGCTGAGGGTTACATAAACCATCTTGCGGTCAGAGCCTTGGTACATGCCTGTGCCTGCAAAGACAGTGCCGCCGCGCTTCAAGTCGTTGATGATGAAGTCGCGGACCTCGTCAGTCTTGTCTGTGACAATGAATACCGTTTTGTAAGATTTGATGCCATCTACGATAAGGTCGATAACCTTGCCCTCGATAGCGATAAGGATGACGGAATAGATGGGCAGTCTGATCTGCTTGAACGCCACAAGTGTAGTGAGTGTGATGCAAGAATCCACGATGAGCACCAGCGTTCCGAGTGATATTTTGGTGTATTTATGCAGAATCATCGAAATGATGTCACTGCCGCCGGATGTGGCGCCCGACTTGAATATCAAACCGATGGCAACACCGTAGATAACACCGCCCACTACAGTATTCAGGAAGTAGTCGGGCATAAAAAACAGATCGCTGTGCGGTATCTGTACGCAATTGCTGGTGACGGCAGTCTCGAAAATGCCCTCGTGAATGACCGGGTTGTAACCCCACACGGTTTCGACAAGCCAAGTGAAACAGAATATCAGAATGGTGGAAATGATGGTCTTGATGCCGAATCGGGGACCTAAAATCCAGGTTCCGATGAGCAGCAGCGGAATGTCCATACAGATGGCGTAGTAAGAAATCTTCCACGGCCAAAGCGTGTTGAACACATTCGACAAACCGTAAGTGCCGCCCGGTGCAAGCAGGTAGGGGTTCACAAACATCACATCACCTACGGCAAAGAGGAAACTTCCTAACGTGAGCAGAAAATACGGCCACACTAAATCTTTTAATTTGTTCTTTTTCAGCATTTTAATTGATTTGAAATTAAAAGTGCAAAAATATAAAATATATCCTCACGAGCCTATCAAAAAGAGCTGCGGCTTCTTAACGGAAAGCGGAGGAAACTCCTATATGGATTTTCCTCCGCTTTGGTATGGTTATGTATTGTTTAGGCTTAGTTTTTAGTTTGAGTGCCCACACGGGCCATAGCGCATCTGAAGCCTATATAGTCGGCGGCTTCGTCCTCGTCGAGGTAGCGTCTTGAACCTGGGGAAGACCAGTAAGGAATATCTCTCCAAGAGCCGCCCTTATAGACGCGGGCATGGTCGCTGACCAGTGAGAAAGCATAGTTGTCGGAGAGTTTGCGGTACATCTGGTCAGTAGCTTCCGTGTTTGTAGTTGCTGACTTCCAGCTGTCCATATCGTGCAGTGACTGCCAATCGCCGTCGAGGTAGTTCTTGTTGTCTGCGGCGCGGTAGTTGCGGCGGCGGTCGTTCTTGAAGTCAGACACGGGAACCATCGGAATCTTGCCCACGCTGTCACGTTCTGCAACGGTGCCGTCCTCAAGAAGTTTTTTAGTCTCGAAATAGTTGCCGCGGAACGGGTTGACCTCAGCCACATCATCGTGTGAGGCTTGTCTGTAAACGTCCATCACCCATTCGGCCACATTGCCAGCCATTTGGTAGAGGCCATAATCGTTTGGCCAATCTGACCTTACGTCTTTGGTTTTGAAGCCGGCATCGTTGAGGGCGGAGGCCACACCCATAAGGTCGCCTCTGCCGCGGCGGATGTTGGTCATCATATCGCCATAGTAATTCTTGTCTTCCGTACGCAGCTGTTGGCCGTTCCAAGGATAGACCTTGCGTTCGAGCACACGTTCGTTCATTGTGTTGCCGATAAGGCCGAGGGCTGCATACTCCCATTCAGCTTCGGTTGGCAGCCGGTATTTCGGCAGCAGGATGCCGTCTTCCATCTTCACATTGCGGTACTCGCCGGAGGAGATATAGCGGAGACGTTTTTCGCCCTCGGCCTCGTAAGTTTCGTAGGTGAGGTAAGCATCTGTATTGAAATAACCCTCTGCGGTCGGGGTCTCGGCATATTCCACATAACCACGGTCGGCGAGTATCTTCTCGTTCACGCGGTCGGTACGCCAAGCGGCATAGTTGGTAGCCTGCAGCCAGTTGACACCTACAACAGGATAAGTGTTGAAAGCCGGGTGGCGGAAATAGTATTCCACGTCAGGCTCATTGTACCCGAGACGGTCACGCCAAACATTCTCGTCGGGCACGGCGTTGTCGTAAACCACTTTCAAGTCCTGCGGAATGAACACGCGCTCCAGCCAGTAAAGGTACTCGCGGTAGTCGAGGTTCGAAATCTCACATTCGTCCATATAGAATGAAGCCACGGACACACGGCGAGGGTTGTTGTTCCAGTCTTTCATGACATCCTCTTCCATTGCGCCCATGACAAAAGTACCGCCTTCAATGAAAACGAGTCCGGGACCTGTAGCCTGTTCCTCATACGGGGCCACTTCAAAGCCGCCGTTCTTGGCGTCGTTATAGTTCCATCCGGTAGTTGGAGAAGCCTCCTTCTTGCAAGATGACAGCATGGCCAGCAGGACCAGGGCAGTGAACAGACTTGTTGTTTTAGTGATCTTATTCATGTTCTTGTTATATTTGTTCTATTCTCGATTGATATGATGAACGTAAATGTTACAATTATATTATATGTAGCTTCAGGTTAGAATGAGGGGCACTTGAGGTCCTTGATGGCTTTGTGCTTCTCGGGGCACGGCAAGAGGAACTGCAGCGAAGCCTCGATTGCGCCGCCCGTGTCGTTCTTCAGTTGTCCGAGCGTGATGTCGTAAGAGATGCCGAATTTCACCAACTTGTATTCAAGACCAGCCATAAACACCAATGCATCAGAGTTGTTGATCTTGCCTACGACGGCATTCGTGCTGTCTTTGACTTTGTATGACGGCACAAAACGATACCAGACCCCTACCGTAAACGGATAGAAATTAGCATAAAGCCCGAGGTTGAAATAGTTGAGGTATCTCTGGTGTTGATAAACGAAGTTAGGGCTCAACGAGATATCGCCGAACGACGTTTCCCTTTTGCTTTTGCGTTTCACGTCGAAATTGGCACCGACATGTGCGGTCCATTTCACGGGCATCATGTCATACATGTCTGCATAGCTTTCGGTCAGGTAACTTGTATTCTGTCCGTCGAGGGCAAAAGTCGTGATATGATGTACTGCCATACCAAAATAGACGTGGGGCGTATAGCCTAACAATCCGGCAGAAAGTCCGGCCGTCCAGCGGTGCAGGCTGCCCGGACGGGTCTCCTGCGTCTGATAGACATAGCCGTAGCGGGAGTCGATCTGGTCGCCGAACACGAGGTTGTCCCAATTCAGGTACTTGTCTTGGATGTCAAGCTGCAGGGCGAGCCTCAAGGCGAATTTCTTGCTGATCTGGGCTTTGAAAGAGTACATCGGACTGATGGAAGAGGTGTTGATATATCCTCCGTTGGCTCCGGCATGGTCGTGCATGATAATGATGCCTACGCCGCCGGCGATCTTGTCGAAATGCTCGTCAAACGAACCCGTATATGTGATATAGTTACCTTTCAGTTTCGGCCATTGGTCGCGGAAGTTCAACGCCACCCTGGGACAAACGTTCGTCCCCGCCATTGCAGGATTCAAATAGAGCGGATTGGCATAGAATTGGGAAAACATTGCATCCTGCGCATCAACTCGCGCAACGGCAAATGCCGTAATCGCTGCCAGTAAGATTATGATTCTTTTACACATAGTAACTATATTTGGTATATTAGCGGGCAAAAATACAAAATTATTTCATTGTACCATACTTCTTTTTCCATCTCTTTATTTCCTTGCATATCTGCAATATTCACAGCACTTTTCCGTTATCGCAAATGTTATGCATCTATCTGTAAAACGACAAATGAAAAGCAAACCTTGGGCATTCTTCTGCATCTTGTGCCTGTTTTTAACCCAATCAACTGATATTCAGGCACAAATAATTTCAAAAATAATTTCAATTTCGTGGACTGACAAGGTGTCTTTCACTTTCGGAGAAGACAAGGTGAAGGAATTCCTCCATTTTGACGGAGCGGTCTATCTGCAGCCGCAAGCGTCGTTGCCTTCCTATTATGAACGGATACCTGTTGACGGTTTCCGCTCCGGCTACGACGTAAAGGTGTCGGAAGTGCAGACAGAAGCAATTAGCGATCAGGATGCCCGGCTGCTTGAGGGCTACGATTTGCCGGCGCAGCTCAAGGTGTCGGCAACTCCGGCGCGCGAACGCGGCAAGAACTATGCCTTGCTGTCGTTTGTGCCGATTGTGCGCACCGCTGCCGGCCAGTACCGCCGCATCACGTCGCTTGCCCTTGAAATCACAGGACATGCCGCCTCCTCGCCCAAAGGAAGCCGTAACTATGCTGCACGCTCCGTGCTCTCGCAAGGGCAATGGTTCAGTTTTACGGTGGCGGAGACCGGCATCTACAAGGTAACCTACGAAGACCTTGTAGCTATGGGCATGCCTACACCGATCTATTCAGACCGGATCGCCCTTTTCGGCAACGGCGGCAAAATGCTTCCCGAAGCCAATGCCAAACCCAGGACCGATGACCTCCGCGAACTCCCCATCATGCTGTACGACAACAACGACGGCATCTTCGGAGAAGACGACTATTTTATTTTCTATGGCGAATCGCCGCACACCGTAGAATACGACACTTCCAACAAACGTTTTACGCATGCCACCAACATCTATGCAGATGTTTCCTTCTATTTTGTGACGGCATCTTCTGGCATCGGGGAGAAAAAACGCATCGCTACGGTTGACAATTCCGCACTCTCTGCCACCGCCACAGTGAGCGAATACACCCATTTCGCCTTTCACGAAGACGACATCTACAATTTCGGAGAGAGCGGTAAAGACTGGTTCGGCGACTTGTTCGACATCACGACCGAGCGGTCTTATACCTTTTCAGCACCTGGCCAGAACCAAACACAAGGGAGGCTGTCGGTGTCGGTAGCGGGTGTTTCCAACAGTTATTCCACCATGAATGTCAAGGTGAACGGCTCCGCAATAGGCAGTGTCAGCATCCGAGGGCTTCAAACCAGTTCTATGGCAACCCTGAACCGGCAGGATTTCAATTTTACCCCCAACGGAAACAGCCTTTCTGTAACGCTGGCGTACAGCAAGCCATCGACCAGCTCATCGGCCTACCTGAACTGGATAGAGGTTGAAGTGCCCTGCACGCTGACTATGCACTCGTCGCAGTTCTCATTCTGCAATCCCGCCACCGTACGCGAGGGAAGCATCACGCAGTTCAACATTGGCGGTGCAGACCAAAGCACCCAAGTATGGGACGTTACGGACCCCTCGGAAACGGTGCGCTACAAACTGGCGTTGGGCAGCAGCACAGGCTCCTTTAAGGCGAACACAGACGTACTGCGCCGTTTCGTCGCTTTCGACGGCACACAGTACCTGACTGTCACGCGCGGCAACACCGTAGAGAACCAGAACCTGCACGCCACCGGCGCCGTAGATTTGGTCATCGTAACCCATCCTGACTTTCTGTCGCAAGCCAACCGGCTGGCTAATTTCAGACAGCAGAACGACGGCCTCACGGTAAAAGTGGCAACCACACAACAGGTTTACAACGAGTTTTCGGGCGGCTCGCAAGACCCCATCGCCATCCGTGACTATATGAAAATGATTTATGACAAAACCTCGGGACAGCATCCCAAATACCTGCTGCTGGTAGGGCGCCCATGCTACGACTACCGGGGGCGGGTAAGCGGCACAGAGATCTTTGTGCCCAACTACCAATATGCGGCTTCGGGCAACATCATCACAGAATACAGCTTCTACGCCAACGACGACACTTTCGGGCTGCTCGATGACGAAGAGGGGGCAAATGCAACAGGGCTGTACGACATCGCCATAGGGCGTTTCCCGTGCTCCACGTTGGCACAGGCCACCACGGCGGTTGATAAAAGCATACGCTATACCGAACGGCGCAACCTGGTTTCAGAAAACAGCACGGCCGTATCCAATTTCGGCGACTGGCGCAATGTGATGGCTTTTGTGGCAGACGACGAAGACTACAACGACTTCATCAGCAACGCCGACAACTTCACCAAGATTGTAGAGGTCAAGAACAGCAACATCAACTTCGACAAAATCTATCTGGATGCCTACTCGCAAGTATCGAACGCCGGCGGGCAGCGTTATCCTGACGTCACCACAGCCATCAACAACCGTATGAACCGCGGCTGCCTGTTCTACACCTACATCGGTCACAGCGGCAAAGACGGTTGGACTGCCGAGCGCGTTTTGGAGAACTCCGACATCAACAAATGGGCCAACAAGTACAACATGCCGGCGATGCTGACCCTTTCGTGCACTTTCGGGTTCTATGACCGGCCGGCAGTGTCGCCTGCCGAACTGGCGTTCTTCAACAGCAACGGTGGCGTAAGCGCCATCATCACAGCCACGCGCGAAGCCTGGTCGTCGCCCAACAACTCGTTCGGACGCATCATCTTCAACACCATGTTCGACAAAGCAGACAAAGGCAGATACCCGACCATAGGCGAAATCGAAATTGCCGGAAAGAACAACTACGGCGGGTCGTCAACCTCGCTGGCCATGTTCGTGTTGATGGGCGACCCATCCATGCCGCTGGCCATACCCACCTACCGGGTCGTGACCGACTCGGTCAACCACCAGCCTGTCGGCGAGCAGCAAGACACCGTCAGGGCACTCTCGCGCGTGACCGTCAGCGGCCGTGTGACAGATGACCAAGGGCAAACCTTGGACAATTTCAACGGCACCATCTTCCCGTCCGTTTATGACAAAAAAGTCACCGTCACCACCTTGGCAAATGACCCTACCAGCCAGACTTTTGACTTCGAGAGCCAGAAAAGCATCCTCTTCAAGGGAAACTGCACCGTCAAAAACGGACATTTCACCTTTTCGTTCTACGTTCCCAAAGACATCGACTACAAATTCGGGCAAGGGAAAATGAGCTATTATGCATATACAGACAGCTATGATGCCGCCGGAGCCTTTACCGGATTCATCATCGGCGGCGTTGATTCTGCCGGCGTGACGGACGACAAAGGCCCGGAAGTGGAACTCTTCCTCAACGACGAGAACTTCGTGGAGGGCGGCATCACCAACCAAAACCCGGTCCTGATTGCGAAAATAAAGGACAACTACGGCATCAACACCACCGGCAACGGCATCGGGCACGACCTTGTCGCCATCTTAGACGGCGCCTCCGAATCGCAGATCGTGCTCAACGACTATTACCAGACTGAAAAAGACAGTTTCAATGCCGGCACGGTACGTTATGACCTCAACGACATCTCCGTAGGCAAGCACAAGATCATGGTGCGTGCTTGGGACATCAACAACAACCCCACAGAGGCGGAACTCTCTTTTGAAGTAGTGTCTGACGAGAAACTGACGCTCAGCCATGTGCTCAACTACCCCAATCCATTCACCACCCGCACTGCGTTCTTCTTCGAGCAGAACCAGAACGGCGGCGAATTTGACATACAGGTCCAGATTTACACCATCTCGGGCAAGTTGCTGAAAACCATCAACACCACGCAACTCATCGAGGGCAACAGATGCGCCGGAATCCCATGGGACGGCCTCGACGACTACGGCGACAAAATCGGACGCGGTGTCTATATGTACCGGCTGCGTGTCCGCAACCAAAGCGGCGAAGTTGCAGAAAAAACAGAAAAACTGGTAATACTGTAAAATAAAATCCCCATAATGCCGTTAATCATTTTTTCAGTGCAGATGACGAAGAAGATGAAGAATATTAATAATAAAAACAAAAGGACAATGAAAAAAACATTAACCGTTCTGATTTCCATAATGATGCTGTCGTTGGCAGGCAGCGTTGAGGCTCAAATCTACCCCGAGAATCTGAGCGGAAGAGAACTGAACACCATTACAACGGCCGTGCCATTCCTGCAAATCGCGCCTGACTCCCGTGCCGGCGGTCTGGCTGACATGGGCTGCGCAACATCTGCCGACGTGAACTCCGTGGCCTACAACCCCGCGAAGACCGTCTTCAACAAGGATGTATTCGGCATCGGACTCTCCTACAGCCCGTGGCTCCACAACCTTGTCAGCGACATCAACCTGCTTTACCTCAGCACTTACTACCGTATCACGGATATGGATGCCGTGGCTTTGTCGCTCCGTTATTTTTCTTTGGGCGACATCGAGTTCATGGATGAGCAGGGCAACAAATGGAGCGACCAGGAACCCTACGAGTTCTCCATTGACCTCACCTATTCGCGCAAACTCATCGACCAGCTCTCAATAGCCATCACGCCGCGTTTCATCTACTCCAACCTGACTGCCAACCAATACGTGTCGGGCGAGGAGACTAAGGCAGGTCTTGCCGGCGCCGCCGACCTGTCGTTCTTCTACGAGCAGGACTTTGCCGCAAAAGGGCTGGAAAACAGCACCCTGCGCGCAGGCTTGAACATCTCTAACATCGGCAACAAAATGTCATACTCATCCGGTACACTCCGCCGCGACTTCCTGCCCACGAACCTCAGGCTGGGCATCGGATACGAGATGGATTTTGACGCCTACAACAAACTGGCCATCACGGGCGAAATAAACAAACTGCTGGTGCCCACGAACCCCGTTTACAAGACCGACTCCACCGGACGCATCGAACGTGACGAAAACAATAATCCCGTCATCCTTTCAGGACGCAACCCTGACGTGTCGGTGCCGCAAGGCATCTTCCAATCGTTCTACGATGCTCCAGGCGGCTTCAAAGAGGAACTCTCCGAAGTGGCTTGGGCTCTTGGCGCCGAATACAGTTACCGAGACCTGTTTTTCGTCAGGGCCGGCTATTTTCACGAAAGCCAGTACAAAGGCAACCGCCAATTCATGACCGTAGGCGTCGGCATCAAATACAACATCTTCAACATCGACGTTGCCTACCTCTTCACCACCAACGGACAGAAACACCCGCTGGCCAACACGCTCCGTTTCTCCCTCTCTTTCAATTTTGCCTCATTTGACAAAAACGAAATCAAGAACCAAGGCAGGTTAAGATAACGGAAATATGGATTTCAGAGTAGGCATAGGTTACGACTCTCACCGCTTTGCCCCCGAACGGCCTTTGGTCATTGGGGGCATTCGCATTCCTTTTGAGCAAGGGCTGAAGGCCCATTCAGACGGCGACGTGCTGATACATGCCATCTGTGACGCATTGCTCGGCGCTGCGGCCCTCAAGGACATCGGAACCCATTTTCCCGACAACGATGCCCGCTTCAAGAATGCGGACAGCGCCGTTCTGCTCTCCAGGGTGGCAACACTGCTGTCTGAACGTGACTGGCGCGTCAACAACCTTGACTGCGTTATTGTGGCAGAACAGCCCAAGATGAAACCCTACATCGACCGAATTACAGAACGGCTCGCGACACTGCTGCAGACAGACCCTGCGAGCATCTCCGTCAAGGCCAAGACAAACGAGCAGATGGGCTTCACGGGCGCGGGCGAAGGCATCGCCGCCGTTGCCGTGACCACCATCATCAAAAACGATTAAAACAGCATTTCATGAAGAAATTTCACCTTACAATAATATTATTAAGCATAGCAATGATGCAGACTCAAGCACAGAAAATATTGGAAGCACAATCAGACAATGTCGCAGAAAGCAACCCGCTGCTCACGACTTGGCGAACGCCCTATAACACCCCGCCGTTCAGCATAATCAAGCCCGAACATTATCTTCCAGCCTTTACGGAAGCCATAAGGCTGGCACATCAAGACATCGACAGAATCGTCGGAAACAAAGCCAAGCCTACATTCGGGAACACCATACTTGCCCTCGACCGTGCGGGCGAACTGCTCACCCGAACAAGCAACCTCTTCTTCAACATCCTGGAGTGTGACGGCACGGCAGAGATGCAGGAAATTGCCATGAAAGTGCAACCCGAAATCACAAAGTATTCCAACGCTGTCTATCTCAACGAAAAACTGTTTGCCAGAATACAATATGTTTATGACAACGAATACAAAAAATTGAACGGTCCGGAGAAGATGCTCCTAAGCAAGACCTACGATGCGTTCGTCAACCACGGCGCCAACCTTGCTGACAGCAAAAAAGACGAATACCGCAAAAACGCCATGAAGTTGTCAGAACAGACCCTTCTTTTCGGGCAGAACGTGCTCGCCGCCACCAACGACTGGTATCTGCATGTGGTCAACGCAGACGAGTTGAAAGGGCTGCGCGAAAACGAACTGGAACTGGCAGCCAAGAAAGCCCGTCAGAAAGGGGTTGACGGCTTCGTCTTCGACCTCTCCTATCCAGACATGAACGCCATAATGACCCATGCTGACAACCGTGATTTGCGGATGAAGATGTACCAGCACTCGTGCTGCAAGGCTTACAATGGAAAATATGACAACACGGGCGTCATCAAGAACATCCTCACTTGCCGATACAACATTGCGCGGCTGCTCGGGTACAAGAACTATGCAGAATATGCCTTGCACGACAGGATGGCCAAGAACACCAAAAGTGTCTATAACCTTTTAGACCAGCTTAAAGCGGCATCCTTGCCGAAAGCCCGCGAGGAGATGGAACAACTGCAGTCCTTTGCCGAAAGCCAAGGACTCGAAGGTCCCGTGCAGCGTTGGGACTTCTCCTATTATGCCGAAAGGCAGAAAGACTCACTCTTCAAACTCAACACAGACGAACTCCGTCCCTATTTTGAACTCAACAGCGTAATCCGCGGCATCTTCACCCTTGCCAATAATCTTTACGGATTGAGTTTTGAAGAGATGCACGATGTGGATGTCTATCATCCCGAAGTGAAAGTCTATAAAGTTACGCGCGACGGGAAGATGATGGCCGTGCTCTATCTCGACTTCTTCCCGCGCGAAACCAAACGCAGCGGCGCTTGGATGACCTCATTCCGCGAGCAGTACATCAACAACGGCAAAGACATCCGCCCGCTGGTCAGCCTTGTAATGAACTTCACCCCAGCCACAGAAAACACGCCCTCGCTGCTGTCGTACGACGAGGTCAACACTTTCCTGCACGAGTTCGGGCATGCCCTGCACGGCATGCTCTCCGAGGTGCCTTACCAGTCCATTTCAGGCACCAACACTCCGCGCGACTTTGTGGAACTGCCCTCCCAAATCAACGAGAATTGGGGCACTGACATCGCATTCCTGCGCACCTTTGCCAAGCATTACCAGACGGGCGAACAACTGCCGCTCCGATACATTGCACAACTGGAGAACATGCGCAAATACCTGGCCGGATACTATTCTGTGCGCCAACTCTCGTTCGGATACCTTGACATGATGTGGCACACCACCGCCCCAAGTGCCATAAAAGACATCAAGAAGAGCGAACGGGCCATCTTTGACCCGCTGGATGTGATGCCGCCAGTAGAGGACGCCTGCATGAGCACCTCGTTCACCCATATCTTTTCGGGCGGATACGCCGCCGGGTACTATAGCTACAAATGGTCAGAGATGCTGGAAGCCGACGCCTTCACCGTGTTCAAAGCGGAGCGTGCCGCCATCGCCAATTCAAGCACGAAAAACGGATCCGCGTCTGTGGTGGGGGTCAAGCCCCCGAAAACAGTTTCCAAGGCAGCGCAAAAGTTTGCGGAGTGCATCCTTTCCAAAGGCGGCTCACAAGATGCGATGGAAATGTATGTCAACTTCCGCGGCAAGAAACCGACCATTGACGCCCTGCTCGAAAAATCGGGTTTAAAATAATATTGTATTTTTGCCGCCAAATATTCGGACGATGTTAAGTTTGTACGTTAAGGAGTTAAAGTCTTTTCTCAGTTCAATCATCGGATACATCTTCATTGGTGTGTTCCTGATTATAGCGGGGCTTTTCTTGTGGGTGTTCCCTAATGTGGACAATGTCACGGAGGCGGGCCTTGCCGACCTGCAAGGGCTTTTCAATTTAGCCAAGTTCCTCTTCATCTTTCTGGTGCCGGCCATCACGATGCGCTCTTTTGCCGAAGAGAAACGCAACGGCACTATGGACCTGCTGCTCACCAAGCCGCTCACAGACATGCAGATTGTGTGGGCCAAGTTCCTCTCCTGCCTCACGCTGCTGGTCATCGCCCTGCTGCCCACGCTGGTCTATGTGGTCACCGTCTATCTCATTGGCAACCCCATAGGCAACCTTGACATGGGAAGCACTTGGGGTTCTTACCTCGGGCTGGTGTTCTTAGGCGCCACATTCATCGCCATCGGCCTGTTTGCCTCCTCGCTGACCAACAACCAGATTGTGGCATTCATCATCGCAGCCGCGCTTTGCTTCATCCTATTTTTCGGATTCGCTTTCATCTATTCGTTCGAATCGCTGGGCGCAGTAGGATACTACATCAAATCCATCGGCATCGAGCACCACTATGCCTCTATCAGCAAAGGGGTCATCGATACCCGGGATGTCATCTATTTCGGCAGTGTCATATTCGTGTTCCTCTATGCTACGCGTATGGTGCTGCTTGGTCGTAAATGGTAATGCCTCTTGATGTTATGAAAATGAAGAATAAAGAGAAGAAAATAGAGAAAGCCGCAAACAACAACGCCTCCGACGGCAACAAATTGTTCCGGAAAAGCGTTGTCCGCAATGCCGTCATCGCCCTCCTTGCCGTTGTGCTGGTGAATGTGCTGTCGTCGTTCTTCTTCTACCGCATCGACTTGACCCGCGACAACCGCCATTCGCTTTCTCCGGCCACAATAGACCTGCTCAAGAGCCTCGACGACAAAATCTACGTCCGCGTCTATCTTAAAGGCAAAGACATGCCCGCCGACTACCAGTTGTTTGCCAAGCAGGTAGAGCAGGTGTTGCAGGACTTCCGCAGTTACTCCAAGAACGTCTATTTTGAGTTCATCGACCCGCTGGAGGGCAAGTCGGGCGATGAGGTCAATGCCATACTGGGCGAGTTTGTGAAAAAAGGGCTCAACCCCATCCCTATCAGCCGTGAAGACGGCGGCGGTTACTCTACCTATATGGTCGTGCCCGGCGCAGTCATCACCTACCGCGGCAACGAATACCCCACCAAACTGCTGGTATCTGACCCCTCGGGGGCTGACTGGATGCAGTATTCCATCGAAGAGCTGGAATACAACTTAGTGGCGCCGATTCGCCGCCTCCTCAAGACCCAGAAACCCAACGTCGCATTCCTCGACGGACATGGCGAACTCGACTTCTGGAACACCTGCTGGACCGGCATTCAGCTGGAACGCTTCTACAACGTCAGCCGCATTGCCCTCAATGGCAAAATCAACTGCCTGCGCGACATCAGCATCACCGACTCCACCACACAGCAACTCAAACTGGGCAAAAACAAGTACGAAGTGCTTATCGTGGCACAGCCCACACAGCCTTTCAGCGAATACGACAAATACATCATCGACCAATTCATCATGCGCGGCGGCAAAGTGCTGTGGCTCATCGACAACACCACAGCATCACTCGACAGCCTTCAGTCGCAGCCCGAGTTTTTCGCCACCCCGCGTTCGCTCTACATCAACGACCTGTTCTTCACCTACGGCGTGCGCATCAACCCCAACCTGATACAGGACCTCAGCTGTCTGCCCGTGCCGCAGCAAGTTTCGGTAGTAGGCGACCAGCCGCAGTTCAAGTTCATGGCTTTCCCATACAGCCTCAACATCGTCAACTTCGGTGACCATCCCATCGTGCGGAACCTCAAAGCCGTAAAGTCAGACTTTGCCGGCAGCATCGACTTAGTGGGCAAAGAAGACAACCTGACCAAAACCGTGCTGATGACCTCCTCGGAACGTTCAAAACTGGTGCCCACCCCCTCTATCGTGACCCTCAAGGTAGGCATTGCCAAACCTAACCCGCAAGAGTTCGTGTTCCGCAACCTGCCAATTGCCGTGCTCGTTGAGGGCAAGTTCAACTCCGCATTCAAGGGGATATTGCCTGTAGAGTTTGACACCATCAAAGAGCTCGACTTCCGTCCCGAAAGCGAATACACCCGCCAGATCTTCGTCTCTGACGGTGACATCATCCGCAACCCGTTTGACCAAAAGCGCAACAGACCTTACCCTGCCGGCTACGACATCTACACACGCCGCATGTACGACAACACCGAATTCATCGTCAACTGTGTAAACTACCTCTGTGCCGACGACGACCTGCTGCAGTTGCGCAACAAGAATTTCCGCATCGGCGCGCTTGACAACGAGAAGATCCGTGGCAAAAAGACCCTCCTCGCAGTCGTCAACATCGGCGTGCCCCTGTTGCTGGTTGCCGTTATGGGCGTATCGCTCATCCTCTCCCGCAGAATCCGCTACACGCGGCAAAAATGATATCCTTAAGAACAGATTATTATCACAGAAAACATAATGTCAAACAGAAAAATCAAATAAATATCCGCAAAAATGAAAAAAGTATTGCTCATTGCATTTGCATGCATGCTGACCGCGATGAACTTCGCATTTGGTCAGAATCAGAAACTGGATCTGGCTAAGCCTATCAATCCGGATCCGAAAGTGAAAATCGGGAAACTGGACAACGGAATGACCTATTACATCCGTCACAACGAATACCCGAAAAACCGCGTAGAGTTGCGTCTTGCCGTAAATGCCGGTTCCAACCAAGAGAACGAGAACCAGCGGGGACTCGCCCACTTCACCGAGCACATGGCCTTCAACGGCATTGAAGGTTTCCCGGGCAACACGATGGTTGACGAACTGCAGAAAGTAGGTGTCGTGTTCGGCGCTGACCTGAACGCTTACACCAGCTTTGACGAAACCGTCTATATGATTCCGATGCCGCTCGACAACCCCAACAACCTCGATATGGGACTCAAGATTCTCAGAGGCTGGGCTAACGGGCTGCTTTATGACAACAAAGAAATCGACGACGAACGCGGTGTCATCTCCGAAGAGTACCGTCTCGGTCTGGGTGCCGACGCCCGTATGCGCAAAGAGTGGTGGCCGGTGCTGATGAAAGACTCCCGCTATGCCAC
>CAVIPZ010000009.1:0-19352 GCA_963644715.1 bacterium
GACGGATGCTTCGGGACGCAAGCAGGGGGTATGGAAAAAATACGAAAAAGGAAAATTGGTCTATGAAGGCCAGTTCAAAGACAATGTCCCTTACGGCACATTCCGGTATTACCATGAAAACGGCAAGTTGAAGAGCGTTTCCGACTTTCAGCAAGGCGTACACCGGGTAAGCACAACCATCTACCACGAAAACGGGCACAAGGCTTCGGAGGGGGTGTTCGTGGATCAGCAAAAAGACGGCATCTGGCACTACTATTCCGACAAAGACACGCTGATAGCCACAGAGCAGTACGACAAAGGGAAGCGGTCGGGGCAATGGCGTACCTACTCGCCAAGCAGCGGCCTGCTTCTGGACGAGCGGACCTACGCCGGCGGAAAACTCAACGGGAAACACACTTCCTATTATGTTAATGGAGTCGTGAACCTTGAGGAGAACTACATCAACGGGAAACTCAACGGAAACTGCACCGCCTATTATCCCAACAAGCACATCTCCTCGTCGGGCAACTACCGCAACGGTTTCCGCGACGGCGAATGGAACAGCTACGATGCCACGGGCAAGATTCGCACTACAATGGAATACCGCAACCAGCGCACCGTGGCCACCTACCTGTACCTTTACATTAAAGGGCACGGACAGAAACTTAACCAGAACCTGATAGCCTATTTTCAAAGTGCTGGCGGCAAGACGGATGCCGTGCTCAAGAGCGGCAAGCACATTACGGTGGACGAGACGCTTGATGCCGTGGCGCAGTGGGTTGACTTCACTGCTTTCATAAAGGTGACGCCTGACATGATTGTCGCAATGGATGCCATAGCGGGGTACAGTGCCTCACAAGAGGAGGAGGATGACGAAGATGCCATCATCGTAAAGATTGTGCCGGCACCCGACGAGGAGGTGCGCGCAGAGGGTGCAGAAGCCCAAATGGTAAAAATGCTGTTCAACACCGCTGTGCCAGAGGAGTAGCCGCGTCAATCATGGTCGCGTCTGTTCTCACATTCGCAAATGTCCGTGAAAAGGATTTCCGTATAGGGCAACAGGATTTCCATTGCATCATATTCGCTTTTGGTCAACGGGATCTGTCTCAGGTCAAGCACTTTGAGTGTATGTTTTAATGCTGTAATGCTTTCGGGAAGAACATATAAAGGATTTCCCCAAGCATCCACATATTCAAGACTGTTCATGCCGGCAACAGATTCGGGCAGCGTTTCGAGCAGATTGCGGCTCACAACAAGGTTGCGGAGATGTTTGAGGCGGCCGACAGCATCGGGGAGGCGAACCAGTTTGTTTTTGTCAAGGTTCAGATATTCAAGGCGTGAAAGCTTGCAAATGTTGCAGTTGAGGACGCAGAGCCGGCAGCCCTTGATGGTAAGTTCGCGAAGTTCTGTAAGTTGGAACAGCGTTTCAGGCAAGGAGTCTCTTTCAGGCAGTTTTGTCAACTTCAGACGATAGACCTGTTGCGGTTCAGTGAGTGCCTCTTCAAGCGAGGTATAAGTCTTTCCGTTGTCGTGCGGTCCGTACAGCACCTGCGGGGCACGCTGCGCCAATGCCGGGATCAGGCATCCACAGAGCAAAAGGACCGGAAAAAAAACTAAACGTTTCATAAATGGCTCTGCTGTCTTTAAAAGCGGGCAAAAGTATAAAATATAATGCTCCACACGGCTACCGCACGAACGAACCAACTGATTGCGGCTGGGACAAGACAATTTTTTCGTCCAGCGCACAAGCCTCGGGCGGACGTAAGACTTAATTAGGAATTAGGAATGAGGAATTGAAGAGGGGCAATACGCGTACGCCTCTACATTCTACATCCTAAGTTCTGTTTCGTGCGGCAGCCGTGGAAAATATGTTACAGAAAAAGCAATTCAGCCGATTTTTTTCTATTTTTGCACCCTGATTTTTAACCACCTATTACTATTTAAAAAAAATCTTATGGAACAACAAGATTTTCTTTCTCAAGAGAATGTCGAGACGCAGCCTCAAGAGATGAATTCCGGAACTTCAGCAGAAGTTCAAAATGCTATGCCTCAAGAACCTACTACACCTGCAGAGGATACTGTAACTGTTGAAGCTCCCGTAGCCAGCCCGCAACAGGACGCTTCGGAACAGCCTGCCCCGGCAGAGCCGGCACAAGAGGAAACCGTGAAACAAGAGCCTGCCGAGGAAAAGTCGGCAGAAGAAATTGCCGCAGAAATTGACCGCCAGCAGAATGTGGCAGAGTCCGAGCCTGAGCCCGAGTCTGAAAACGAACCCGCAGAAACGCTGGAGCAGATAGAAACCGAATATGCCGCCCTAAACCTTGAACAGTGCGTGTCTGAAATGGAACGCCTTGTTGATGGTTCAGATGTAAATGCCATTAAGCAAAGGGTTGGCGTGCTTCGTTCAAGAATCATTGATTTTCTGAAGGAAAGAAGACGTGAAGCAATGGCCGCCTATAATGCCGCCAAGGCCGCAGCCGAAGCAAAGTCGGCCGAAAATCCTGAAGAGCCTGTCACCGAACCCGAAGCCCCGTCCAATGAACCCGACGAGACAGAAGTCCGCTTTAACAAGGCTTTCCAGAAATTCAAGGATGCCAAAGCCAAGTTTGTGGAGGAATTAGAAGCTCAGAAACAGAAAAACCTCGAGGCCAAGAAGCAGATTATTGAAGACCTCCGCAACCTCGTCGAGACTGAGTCTAACCTTAAGGTGCTGAATGACAAGTTCAAGGAATTCCAAGAGGCTTGGAAGAACATCGGCCCCGTGCCGCAAGCCGAATCAACGAACCTTTGGCAGAACTACCATTTCTATGTAGAGAAATTCTTTGACATTCTTAGGATGAACAAGGAGATGCGCGCGCTTGACCTTAAAAAGAACCTCGAAAGCAAGCTCGAACTCTGCGAGAAAGCTGAGTCGCTGCTGCTTGTCGATTCTATCAACCAGTCGTTCAAGGAACTCCAGAGTCTCCACGAACAGTGGAAGGAAATCGGCCCTGTGCCCGAAGACAAAAAAGAAGAGGTGTGGGAACGCTTCAAGTCCGCATCCGACCAAATCAACGCCCGTAGAAAAGAGTTCTATGACAGGCTTTTTGCGGAAGAACAAAACAACTATAATGCCAAAGTGGTTCTTTGCGAACAAGCAGAAGAAGCCGTGGCCAATATGTCAGGGTCGCTCAAGGAGTACAACAGCATCAGCGATAAGCTGACCGAACTGCTGACGGTATGGAAAACGCTCGGACCGGCTCCCGCAAAACTGAACGACGAGATCTGGAACCGCTTCAAGTCCACGCTCGACAAGTTCTTCACCGCCAAGAAGGAGTATTTCCAGAACATTAAGGAGACGCAGACCCAGAACTACAACAAGAAACTGAACCTTGTGCTGCAGGCCGAGGGCATCGCCGACCGCACCGACTGGAAACAGGCTACCGACGAGATGCTGAAACTTCAGGCTGAATGGAAGACAATCGGGACAACGCCTCGCAAGTATTCCGACCAGATCTGGAAACGCTTCAGAGCAGCATGCGACAAGTTCTTTGAGGCCAAGTCGAATTATTTCAAGAATATTCAAGAGGTTGAAAACGAAAACCTTAAGAAAAAGGAGGAACTTGTCCAGAAAATCCTCACCCATGAGTTCGGCGATGACCGCACCGCCAACATGGAGGTGCTGAAAGCCTACCAAAACGAATGGATTGAGATAGGATTTGTCCCTAAAAAAGAGAAAGACAAGATTTATGCACAATACCGCGAGGCTCTTGACAAACGCTTTGCCGAACTCAAGATCAGTGCCGAGGATCTGCGCCACACACGTTTCCAATCACGCATTGACAACATCCTCAACAGTCCCGGCGCAAGCAAGATGATTGACAAGGAGAAGAACAATCTCCGCAACCGCTTGAATCAGTTGCGTGAAGACATCCCGCTGTGGGAAAACAACCTCGGCTTCTTTGCCAATTCCAAGAACGCAGAAATCGTTACCGCAGAGTTCCGCAAGAAGATTGAGGCTGCGAAAGCGGAAGCCAAAGACTTGGAATACAAACTGGCCATGATGAACCGCTCTCAAAAGAAAGAGCAAAATGCTGCAAAACAAGACGAAACACCAGCCGATCAGTCTGTTCAGACGGCTGAATAGTTTGTCTGCGTGTTTGTTTAGAATTTCATATTTGTTTAAAGGGCATCTCAAAGAGATGCCCTTTTTGTTTAGAATTGCAATGTGTGTTGGCTATTTTACGGTGATGAACAGGAATATGGAGACGAGAATCATGGCAAAAGCCACTGCTTTCTGGTATTTCTTCTTATCCACGTTCCGTATGAAGCGCAGAGCCGTCCAGTTGCCGGCCATCATAGCGATGCCGATAAGCAGGCCTTTTAGAAAAAGCTGTCCGTTCAGCAAGGCAAACTTGTGATAGACGATGATTTTGACAATGTGCATGGCGGCGGCCGCCGTTGCTTCGCCGGCAATGTACGCCACGGGCGACAAGGAGAGCGTGAGGAAGACGGCACTGCTCAACGGACCGGAAATCCCTAACATCCCGTTGACGAAACCGGTGATGCCGCCACCGACAATGACGGTGGCGTTGCGTTGCGGCAGCTTTATCTTGCCGGTAATCTTGATGACAGAGAACAATATGAGCACGAGACAAAGCAGCCGGGTCATTAACGGTTTCATGCTGCCGCTGACCTTTGCGAACCCGAAAGCCCCCAATGCGGTCAGGGGAACCGCCATCAGCAGGAACAGACCGACTGACTTCCACGGAATCACCTTGAAGCCCATGCCGGCTTTGGAAAGATTGCTGAGCAATTGGGCTATGGTAGCTACGGGCACGGCCACGTCAACGCCGTAAAAATAGATGATGACGGGCAATATGACCATTCCGCCGCCAAAACCTACCGCACCCGAAAGCAGACCGGCCACAATGCCAGTCACGACTAAGATAATGTAGGACATCATAACGATGGTCAACTATCGGTTGCCGTACATCTTGCGGTAATACTCGACGTATGCGCCTGAAGTGACGTGCTCGAACCACGCCTCGTTTGCGAGATACCAGTCAACGGTTTTCTCAAAGCCTTCGTCAAACTTGACGTTCGGTTTCCACCCTAACTCATGCTGGATTTTGGACGAGTCGATGGCATACCGCAAGTCGTGCCCGGCACGGTCGGTGACGTAGGTAATCAGGCTTTCTGACGTGCCCGCAGGTCTGCCGAGTTTGCGGTCCATGATTTCAATCAGTTTGCGTATGAGGTCAATGTTGCGCCACTCGTTGTTGCCGCCGATATTGTAGGTGGAACCGGGCACGGCTTTGTGGAAAATCAGGTCGATGGCTTCCGCATGGTCTTCCACATAAAGCCAGTCGCGCACATTGATGCCTTTTCCATAGACGGGCAGCGGTTTGTTGTGCTTTATATTGTTGATGAACAAGGGAATAAGTTTTTCAGGGAACTGGTTGGGACCATAGTTGTTCGAGCAGTTGGAGATGACGGTAGGCATTCCGTAGGTGTCGTGGTAGGCGCGTACGAAATGGTCAGCGCTTGCCTTGGCGGCAGAGTATGGACTGTGCGGGTTGTAAGGGGTGCTCTCCGTAAAGAGGCCTGTGTCTCCTAACGCGCCATAGACCTCGTCGGTTGAGATCTGGTAAAACTTCTTGCCCGCCCAGTTGCCGTTCCAGACGGTGCGGGCAGCATTCAGGAGGTTGACAGTGCCAACCACGTTTGTGAGAACAAACTGGGTCGGGTTGGCGATGGAACGGTCCACGTGTGACTCGGCCGCAAGATGGATGACCCCGTCAAACTGACGGGTGCGGAAAAGCTCGAGCAGAAAGTCCCCGTCTTCGATATCACCCTTTATGAAATGATAGTTCGGGCAGTTCTCGATGTCGGTAAGGTTTTCAAGGTTACCCGCGTAGGTCAGCTTGTCAAGGTTGTAAATCTCGTGGTCGGGATATTTGTTCACGAAACGCCGGACGACGTGTGAGCCGATGAATCCCGCACCGCCGGTAATCAATATTGTTTTTGACGACATAGTGTTCTATTTTTTGCTTGGTTATACATTGCTTCATTTTTGACGGATAGTGAATCTGTCATCCGAAGAAGCGTGCATTTATTTTCTGTCATAAGAGTTATAAGATGTAAGAATGTGCTCTGCCAATGCTTTCAAGTCTGACATCTGTTCTTTTTTCAACGATGACTTCAAGGTTACGACAGGTTCCAGCACGGGGCAATTTGTCAAGGTTTCCAGAATCTTGCGCATCGATTGAGCGGACTTTGGTGACCAGGTGCCGTTTTCGATGAGGGCAAAGGTGCGGTTCTGCAGTTGGTGCGCCTGCAAGTCGAGCAGCAAGGTTTCCATTGGCGGGAACAGTCCGTTGTTGTAGGTCGGGGCGGCGAGCACGATGTGTCTGCAACGGAAAGCCTCTGCTACCAGATAGGAGACATGCGTGGCAGACACGTCGTACATCCGGATGTCGGAAATGCCGGCCTCTGCCAGCATGTTGGCCAGTGCAGTGGCTGCGGATGCCGTGTGGCCGTAAGGCGAACCGTAAAAGATTGCCACACTTTCTGATTCGGGGGTATAGGTACACCAGCACTGATGTTTTTCAATGTAGTAGCCGATGTTTTCGCGCCACACTGGACCATGCAGCGGACAGACCATCCGGATGTCGAGCGCGGCGGCTTTTTGGAGCACTTTCTCGACATTGGGACCGTATTTGCCCACAATGTTGGTGTAGTAACGGCGCGCATCATCGAGCCAGTCGCGGTCAAAGTTTACCTCATCGGCAAAAAGGTTCCCGCCAAGTGCACCGAAAGTGCCGAACGCATCCGCCGAAAAGAGTATTTTTTCGGAAGATTCGTATGAAACCAGCACTTCAGGCCAGTGTACCATTGGCGCGGCCACAAAAGTGAATGTGTGCCTTCCTGTCGTCAAGGTGTCGCCCTCTTTTACGATGAGCGGTGCGGTGTGCAACTGGATATCGAAGAACTGTCCGATGAATTTGGCGGCCTGCGCACTGCAGACGATGCGCGTCTCGGGATGGCGTTGAAGCACGGCAGCTGTCATCGACAGATGGTCTGGCTCTACATGATGGATGACCAGATAGTTGAGGGCGCGGCCGTTCAGGGTGGCTTCCAGATTCTCTATGAACTGCTCGCCTACGGCATTGTCCACGGTGTCCAACAGTGCGGTTTGCTCGTCAAGAAGCAGATATGCGTTGTAGGAGACGCCGCGCGGAACAGGCATAATGTTCTCAAAAAGCGCGAGCCGGCGGTCAGATGCTCCTATGTAATAAAGGTTCTCTTTGATTTGTCTTGCTGTGGTCATAATGATGCGGATTTTGTTGATGAAATGTATTGATTCGGTTTATTTGTTTTGAACATTGTCTTTTTCGCTCTTGGCTTCGGCAAGGTCGCTGTTTTCTTTCTTCAGCACAAAGACCTCGAAAGCGGAATAGAGAAAATAGATGATGATGAAGGCAATGGCGAACCGGAGGGCGTCAGGCCTGTTCAGGATCATATAGAGCGTGAGGAAGAGCAGGCACGAGAACAACTTGACAACACGCGAGAGCAGATAGTTGGATACGAAACGCTGGCTGGTCTTGCCCTGGTCGTCGCGCAGCACGATGTAGATGGTGAACAAGGTGATGGCAAAGAAAAAGAGAATGATGAACGGCAGCGCGGGGGTGGCATATCGGGGACACAGCCATTGAAACAGGACTGAAAGCCCGGCAATTATCGCCGAGAAGACAATGATGCGGAACGAGAATTTCTTAATGGGTATTTTTTTGCTCATCTGTTGTTTTTTTTGTCGTTGGGGGCAATGTTTTTTTTATCAGCAAATACATCGAAAACGCCACACCTGCCAGGGAGAGCACCACCGTAAGCAGCGGAGACGTGCCCGCCAGTTTGTCGAGTTTGATGCCTCCGAAAACGCCCGCAGCTATGAGCGCGGCCATCTCGAAGCCTAAATTGGAATAATAGGCATACCGGTGCAGTGCGCTGTCTTGTTTCGGTGACTTCCTGTCAGCCATTTAGCCGATGTTATTTGCCTGGTTGTGCGGCACTTGTGACCGGTGTGCTTTTCTGGCTCTGCATCCTGCATGTGCCTGAGAACTCTGCACCGGGCTCGATGGCAATTTTGCCGGCGATGATGTTGCCCGTAAGGTTGGCAGTGGCTTTCAGAGAAACAAGGTTTGCCACATTCAGCGATTCTGCTTTCACAAATCCTTCAATGTCAATGTTGGCACAGGTGATGTTTCCCTCTACTTTGCCGTTGCGCCCGATGATGGCTTTTGACTTTGACACAATGTTGCCTTTCACAGTGCCGTCAATGCGGATGTCACCGTTGGTGGTGATGTTGCCTTCAAGCGTGGTTCCGTCGGCAATAATATTAACTGATCCGGTTTCTCTGGGTTCTATTTCTTTCATAACTGCAATTGATATATGTATAATGATGTTAATTTCTTTTTTCCAGATAGTTTTTTTTGAAAAAGTCGTAGTACATGTTCCGTTCTTCTGTCTTGTTGTAGAACGTGGTATAGTTTGTGGCGGAGATGGCGAACGGTTCGATGTTGCCGTTGGCGATGTCGGCGGCGAAGTTGTCGTTCTTGACCAGAATGTCATAGTAGTCCATGGCCGTTTCGCTGTTGGTGAATTTAGACACGGTCACCATCTGCTGGGTGTTGTTGATGTAGAAACTGGTGATGTTGAAGCGTTGGAGGCTGAAAAAGGCCTTGTTGAAAGCGTTCAAGTTCTGCTTGACGGTCTGCACGGAAAGGTTGGATGTCTTGACCAGCAAAATCATATAGTGCGGCTTCTCTTTCTCGAGGACGAAAGAGTGTGTGGCGGCATTCTGCGGCGTTGCGGAGGCCGGGGTATCAACATTGCCTGCTGCATTCGCGGGCTTCTCGGCAACAGGAGCGTCGGCGGATACCGGTTTCGGTGCAAGTGTGGAGAGGTATATCCGGGCCAGCGTAGCCACGTCTTCGTGCGGAAAGTCAGCCACAATGCGGTTCATACGGCGCACCAAGGTGTCTTCATTGTAAACCTGACCGGCGGCCACAGCACATAGATAACTGTATTTGGCCTTGAGGGTGGTGTCGGAGCACTGCGGAATGGCCTGTTCAGACTTGCGCACCACGTCTGCCCAACGCTTCTGGCTGAAATCGTCATAAACTTCCGCATAACGGTTCTCGAGTTCCATTTCGCGGGCCTGCAGTTTTTCGTAATATTTCGGGTCGTTGATGAGTTTGGCATAGTCCGTGTTCGGGTATTTTGTCAGAATCAGTTGTTTATAGGTGTCTGCTTTCGGATCTTTCAGTTCCGTATAGAGCACATAGAGCAGATAGGCACAAGGCTGCGTGTATTCGCCGTCCGGAAATCTCTTGTAGAGCGACTCGAAAGACTCGCAAGCCTTGGGGAGGTTCTCGAGCAAGTCGCGGTAAATATAGCCGACTTCAAAAAGATATTTGGAAATCAGAGCATTGGATGAGTCTAAAGCTTGCTGTGTCATAGGCAGGTCTTGCAGGTAATAAGCCTCCTTTTTGGGGTCGGTTTCCCGTTTGGGAATCGGGTTGCCTTCTTCGTCGTATTCGAGGGAGTCGGCGGCGGCATCAGGATTGTTGAGCAGCTCGAGGTCGTCAAAGGTCAGCAGTTCTTTGTTGCTGACAAACCAGTTGTCTTCGAGTTTGCGGTTGCCCCAACGGCGGTAAAAGTCCTGCTGTCCGGCCGTCACCAGCGACTGGTTATAGAAGTACCATTTGCCATTTGATGTGGTTGTGTTGATGTTGGTATAGGACGAGGCATTCTGCAAGGCGAGCATGCGTTCGGCCTCCTCGGCAGCGGCCTTGCGTTCGGCCTCCGTATAGTCGGCAATCATCTTCTGCACCCAGGCGCGGCGTTGCGCTTCGGGCATCTTTGCGATGCGCTGCAAGCTGTCTTGAAGGTCTATCTCGTCAAGCTTCAGCACAAGGTCTTTCAGCACGCTTGCTTTCTTTTTCACCCCGTCGTAGTCTGGATAGTTCTTCGGGATGTTCATGGTGGCGGTGTCGTAGTAGTCTTGCGCCTTGCGGTATTCGTTCTCCTCAAAGTAAAGGTCTGCCAGCGTGATGCTGGAAAAGGTGCGCTGGTAGGCGTTGTTGGTGTAGGCGGCAACCGACTTTGCCAAATACGCTTTGCGCAGGTCGTCGTCCTCGTCTATGCGGGCAATCTCTGAGCAGGCATAGTAAATCTGGTCTTTGAAATCCTCGTTTTTGGTCTCTTCGAGCATCTTGTCGAAGCGTTTCATAATGGCATTGCGCGACGCTTCGGTGCCGTCGTAGTTCCGGGCGATGTGCATTTGCGCGCAGAACACCATTTCGTAGGTCGATGAGTTCTTGACAACCTTGTTGAAACAGTTCTGCGCTTCAGCCTGCTGTCCGAGTTCTTCGTAAAGTTCGCCTAAGATAAGGTTGAGGCGTGCCTTGAATTCGCGGTCGGGTTGCGCGGCAATGGCATTGTTGAGATAGTCGATGGCTTCTTGGCGGTCGCCGTCAGGAGCGGTGAGGTGGTACTCGGCCTTGGCTGCATTGAAGAGGAGGTTGAAGCGCTTGTTCTTCTTGTTGGTAGAAAGGTAGTGCAGGTTCTCGAGCTGTTCGTCAGCGCTGGCAAAGTAGCCCTGCCGCATAGAGGTGCGGGCCTGCAGGATGGCAGCGTCGTTGTAAGTGTTGGCTTTGGGATAGTTGTGCAGGATGTATGACGACACGCGTTGCGCCTGCACATAGTCTTGCTTGTAAAAGTATGATTGCCCCATCAGAAGGTAGGCATCGTCTATGGTCTTGACGTATTCTTTACCGCGAATCAGCATAGAGTGCTTGTAGATGGCCTTGGATGCCTTTTCGATGGTGCGGTCCAGATGCGAGAGCGCAGGGGCAAGGTCCGACTTGGCAGGATAGTTATACACGGGAAGCGTGGCAGTGTAGTTGTCCTTCGACAGTTTGGAAAGTTCCTCTTCAGCCTGTTTCATCGACTGCTTGCCGTTCCACAAGACATTGTACCGGCAGGTGACATTGTGGTAGGCGCGGTTAGGAAAGGTGTTCTTTGACGTGGAACACCCTGAAATCCCTATAGCCAGCACGGCAAGGAGGAAACAGAGGCAGAGCGGGGCGGTTTTGCTTTTCGGTTTCAAAATGCTATTCTAATTTCATAAATACTGTCAAAACTTAACGAATCCGCCGCCCGTTTATTTTTGCCGGTCTGAAAAATATTCGTCCAATAGACGCTGCACATACTTTCCGAAGACGTCGAACTCGATGTTGACGACGGTGCCGGGCTTGATGTTGTGGAAATTCGTGGCCTTGAAAGTGTAAGGTATGATGGCCACGGAGAAGTGTCCCTTTCCCGAATCCACAACGGTGAGGCTTACCCCGTTGACGGAGATGGACCCTTTGGGGACGGTAAAGTTGTTCTTTTCAGGGTCGTAGGTGAAGTAGAAACGCCAGCTGCCGTTTTCATCCACAACCTTCTCGCAGGTCGCGGTCTGGTCAACATGGCCTTGCACGATGTGCCCGTCGAATCTGCCGTCCATGCGCATGCTGCGCTCCAGGTTCACCTCGTAGCCCACTTGCCATTGCCCCAAGTTGGTCTTCAACATCGTTTCTTCCATGGCGGTGACTACATATTGGCGTTTCTCGCGGTCAACTTTAACAACGGTGAGGCAGCAGCCGTCATGGGCCATGCTTTGGTCAATGGAGAGCTGCTCGGCAAAGTCAACCTCGATGGTGAAGTCGTAATTTGTCCTGTCTTTTTTTATTTCAATGATTTTTCCAGTCTTTTCAATGATTCCGGTAAACATGTTCGGGTTGTTTTTTTTTATGATTTTTCAAGTGTATGATTGATTGTCTGTTCAGGCAATGGCCATAGCTTTTTCAGGACGGCTATTGCCGGTCGTATTTCACCACTTCGGTGGAGAAGAAGTCAAGCTGCACGCCGGCTTTGGCGAACATCTCTTCAGACTCGGCGCCGGCGTGGTACTTGTTGGCGCACACCACCCGGGTAATGCCGCAGTTGATAATCAGCATAGCGCACACGCGGCAGGGGGTCATGCGGCAGTAGAGCGTGGCGCCGTCGAGCGAGATGCCCAGTTTAGCAGCCTGGCAGATGGCATTCTGCTCGGCATGCACAGTGCGTACGCAGTGCTGCGTGACACTGCCGTCCTCGTGAACGGTACGCTTAAGCTGATGGCCTACCTCGTCGCAGTGGGGCAACCCCTTGGGCGACCCTACGTATCCCGTCACCAGTATCTGCCTGTCACGAACCACTACGCACCCGCTTCGCCCGCGGTCGCAAGTGGCCCGCTTGCTTACAGTGTCAGCAATCTCCATAAAATATTCATCCCAAGAAGGACGCTTGTGTTTCTCTTCCATCTTGTTTTTTTTTTTGAGTGGCAAAAGTAGTCTTTTTTTTCTATTTTTGCATTCCCTATTTTTAGATATTCAAATACGGCAGCGCTTTGCAGAAACCTTTGGCTGAAATATTACGTCCCCATTCTCTCGACACGTATGTCGGGCAGGAACACTTGATGGGCAAAGGCGCCGTGTTGCGCAACGCTATTGAGAACGGCAGCGTCCAGTCCATGATCTTCTGGGGACCGCCAGGGGTGGGCAAAACTACGCTCGCCCTGCTGATTGCAGAACTGACCGCAGCCGACTTTTACATGCTGAGCGCCATCAGCAGCGGAGTAAAGGACATCCGCGAGGTGATAGAGAAAGCCCGCAAGTCAGAGCGGCAGTCACTGTTGTTCATCGATGAGATTCACCGTTTTTCAAAAGCCCAGCAGGACTCTTTGCTGGGGGCGGTTGAGCAGGGGGTGGTCACCCTCATCGGCGCCACTACAGAGAACCCCTCCTTTGAGGTGATCTCGCCGCTGCTCTCGCGATGCCAGGTTTATGTGCTCAAGAGTCTCTCGCGCCAGCAACTCGAACAGATCTTGGCTACGGCAGTGGCATACCTTGAGGAACATCTGCACTGCAAAATCAAACTGGAAGACACCGAAGCCTTGCTGCGCATCTCTGGCGGCGATGCCCGCAAACTGCTGAATGCGGTTGAACTGGTCACGGCGATGACCCCGCCGCAAGACGGCGTCATCACGGTCACGCACGAACGGGTGGTGAAGGTCATCCAACAGAACATTGCCGTTTATGACAAAAAAGGAGAGGCGCATTACGACATCATCTCTGCTTTCATCAAGTCGATACGGGGCAGCGACCCTAATGCGGCCGTCTATTGGATGGCGCGCATGCTGATTGCCGGCGAAGACCCGCTGTTTATCGCACGGCGTATGGTCATCCTTGCCTCTGAAGACATCGGGAACGCTAATCCCAACGCGCTGCTTCTGGCCAACAACTGCTTTCAGGCAGTACACGAAACCGGTATGCCAGAAGCCCGTATCCCTTTGGCACAGACGGCAATATATCTTGCTTCATCGCCCAAGAGCAATGCCGCTATTATGGCTATCGATGCCGCCTACGCTCTGGTGAAGCAGACGGGCGACTTGCCCGTTCCGCTCCATATCCGCAACGCCCCCACAAACCTGATGAAGGAGCTGGGCTACAACAAAGGCTACCGTTATGCCCACGACTATGAGAACCATTTTGTGGAGCAGGAATTTATGCCCGACGGACTTCATGGCGCCAAGGTGTATGAGCCTCAAGACAACCCCCGCGAGAACGAACTGCGACGCTATTTGCGCAATTGCTGGAAAGACAAATACAAGTACGTGTTGCTGCTGTTGCTGGCAATGACTTTTTTTTTTAGTCCCTTAAAGGCACAGAACCACCATTTTTCACAGTTCAACACCGCCCCTGTGAGCCTGAATCCCGCCTTGACTGGAGCATTTGAGGGCATTTGCCGCGCCGCTCTGAACCAGCGTACGCAATGGCTGTCGGTGACGGCTCCGTACCTGACCTTCGCCGGCAGCATTGACGGGGCCTTGTACAAAAGCTCGCGCCGGCAGGAACTGCTGGCCATAGGCGGCTCGTTCCTTTCGTTCAAGGCGGGCGATGTAGGCTATACCTCGCTGAACGCCAAGGCTGCCGTGTCGTATGTGAAAAGCCTCGGCAGGAAAAGCCGCCACAAAGTCGGCATCGGCGGTTATGCCGGCTTCTTCAACAATTTCCTCGACTTTTCGGCGGCCCGCTGGGACAGCCAGTACCAGCATTATCACTATAGCGCCGCCAACTCCTCGGGCGAGGCTTTCGAGACGGAAAAACAATACTATCTGGACTTAGGAGTCGGCCTGTTCTGGAGTTTCACCCCTGACAAAAACAATACGTTCAGGCTCGGTGTAGCAGCTGAGCATGTGAACTGCCCGCGCGAGGCTTTCGGAGCTACCGCGCAAACCCTGCCGGTGCGCTATACCGCACACTTCCTCTCCCGCATAGGATTGACCCGGGAACTGGCGCTCGAGCCGATGGCTTACGCCTCGTGGCAACGCACTTTTCAAGAATACACTTTCGGAGCCAATGTGGAATATTTCAAGCGCAAAAACAATTACACTACCCTTTTTTCGTTGGGCGGCGGCCTGCTTTACCGTTGGAACGACGCCTTGATTGCCAATGTCTTCTTCAATTGCTACAATGTGCGTGTCGGGGTCAGCTACGATGTCAATGTCTCCGCTTTCCGCAAAGCCACCCACCTGCGGGGAGGCCTCGAACTCTCGTTGGTTTACATCTTGAAGAAAAACGCCGGCAGCCGCCTCAACAAAGAATTGTGTCCCTACGAACTGATGTGATGATGCACAGGCCTTTTGTTCTTCTGTTAGGGCTGCTTATCACGGCAGCGGCAGCATTTCCGCAGACAGTCCGCATGACCGACTCGCAGCGGCGTGAGCAAGCCGACTATATCAAGCACGACACCTTGCCCGTGTCAGTCGTGCCTCTGCCCGATGCCGTCAATACACGTTTCTCGGAATATGCCGGCCAACTGCTGCCCGACTCCACCTTTTTCTTCACCTCGATGCGCTCTGACCGGGCTGCCGACAACGAGTATTTCTTTGAAACCAACTGGTATTGTTCGATTTATGCGTCAAAACTGCTTGCTGACGGCAGTTACGCTCCCCCAGCCTCTTTGGGCAGCCGCGTCAACGACCGCAAGGTGTTCAACGGCAGTTTCTGCTTTGAGGGACACAGCAACAAACTGGTATTCTCACGATGTTCCCGTGCCGGCAATGGCGAACTGCACTGCTCGCTGTGGCAAACCGTGCGCGAACAGAAGCACGGGCGAGAACATTGGAACAAGCCCGAACGTCTGCCCCAAACGGTGAATAGGCCCGGCTATTCATCGCTGCACCCGTGGCTGGTCTATGTCTCGCCACAAGAGCAGGTGCTCTATTTTGTCTCCGACCGTCCGGGCGGACAAGGCGGCTTGGATCTCTGGTATGCGGTTTGCAACAAAGGACGTTACGGTGAGCCTGTCAATCTTGGCAATGTCGTCAATACGGAGGGCAACGAGGTGACCCCTTTCTATGACACCACTAAAGAGACGCTCTATTTCAGTTCTGACGAGCATTTAGGCATCGGTGGGTATGACATATTCTGGTGCAACGGGGCGTTGAGCCAGTGGGGAGAGGTCTCCAATATGGGCGTTCCGTTCAATTCGGAATACAACGACTACTATTTTGCCCTCAACCGTAACGGAAACAGCGGCTATTTTTCATCCAACCGCCCGTTAGCCAAAGAATTTATGGAAGACACCTGCTGCAACGACCTGTTCTCTTTCCGCTGGATGCTGCCTGCCGGCACGGCACCGCAGTCAGACTCGACAGACAATCCCGAGGATGACATCCGCGAACAACTCTCCCGGTTTGAGCCCATCTCGCTCTATTTCCAGAACGACCGCCCTGACCCGCGTTCGCTCTCCGACACTACGGAAACAGATTACAGACAACTCCATCTGCAATATCTGGCCGACACTAGCCTGTATGTCAGCCTTGCCGGGGAGGGACTGCGCGGCGATACGCTCGCCAGCGTACGGCAGTCGATGCTGACGTTTCTCCGCGATTCTGTTGACGGTTCTTGTCAAAGGTTGTCTGAACTGTTGGCATGCTTGAAGAAAGCGTTGCTGAACGGCGATACGGTCACGCTTTACGTCAGCGGCTTTGCCTCGCCCTTGCACAGCAGCGACTATAATCTGCACCTTTCCTCGCGACGCATCGTGAGTTTGCTCAATTATCTGAGAAAAGTGGACAATGGCTTTTTTGAACCATATATGACCGGCAAAAAGCCGGGGCTCATCTTGCATACAGATGCGCGCGGGGCATTAAGAAGCCGGTTCACTTCTGACGCGGCTCGTGAAACCGTTTATGGCTTGCAGGCTGCCAAAGACCGTAAAATCATCATATCTGTTCTCCCCTCTAAACTCTAAGTTCTAAGTTCTAAGTTCTAAACTCTGACCTACAATGGCCGTTTCTGATTTTTTGCCGCTGCTCTTTGGGCTTTGGTCTTGAAACAATGGATGTAGGCCAATTCCAGGCCGATGTAATTGTGGCGGTAACTGATGGCGTCGCTATGAACAAGTTGAACAGTTTTGAATGAGTTGACGATAAAATATTGTATGTCAATATCTTATCGTCCCTTTTTAAAAAAAATTGGAACGAATGAATATTTAACGGAAAAGCATTATATTTGCCGCACCGATATCTTTGGATTTTGGTTTAAGGACTTCACAAGGTTCAGAGGGTCGGCTGGTGTGAAAAGTTAAAAACAGAAGTCCCCATAAGGTTATGAAGCCATGAAAACGGCATGCCATACAACATTTTTGACATCCAACATCCAATGGCTTGGAAAGAATAACCACGCACAGAGACCCCGTACGACGGTTTCGTGTTTTTTTGTCGTATGGGGCCTCTGAAACATCCCGCTTTGCCAAAAGCACGCCTTGCAGAACGTTGGTCAAGCACAGCAGGATTCCAAATTTATTATTTTAATCATTAAAAAAACAAATTAAAATGCAGAAGATTATTATATTGGCGCTTTCATTTGCGGCATTGTTTTGCGCATGTGAAAAAGCAGATGACATTTCAGACAGCCTTGATGCCGCAAAGGTATCGGTTAAACCTGTGAATCCGACTATTTGTTGTTATTCGTATGAGACTCAGATAAAAGAAGAAAGCAATAGTTATTGCTGTGAAAAAGGGAAAGGCTGTGCGCCATGTGTGGTGATTACACCTGTTCTGACCAGCAGCGGTGAGTTCAGCAGTTCGAATCATCTGGCAATGGCAACTGATTTGTTGGGTGAAGAATCGGCAGAAGTGGCTGCGTTTTTTGCGGAAAAAGCGAATTTTGAAGATATTTTCCCTCTCCTCTATGGCACTGAAATACACAGCAAATTGTGTACGGGCGACTATGTCATGAGCGACATTGTGCAAGCATACCGTTCCAACAATCGAGTGTTCTTGTTTACTAACATTAAGGATAATTCGGAAATTGCCGTGCCGTATGCGGAAGAATAGTCTATTTATCAACTGTGCAAAGGCAGGTGTATGTCTTTGCACGGTTGTTTCCTTGTTTGTCGCACTGATTTCTCAGTCAGCCTCCTGCTCTCGCAAGCAGATGACGTTGCATTACGTTGACACATTGTCCATACCCCACGACATCGGAATGTACTATTCCTTTTACTCCCCTTTTGAAGGCGATCTCATAAATACGTACTATTATACGACAGACAGCGGGTACGCTGTTTTGAATTACTGTAAAGGCTCAGTTTTCCCTGCCACACAATTCAAGCACAAAAATTATATTCAGAACTGCATTATAGAAAACGACTCAAGCATCATTATCCAATTTCCCAGAGACAGTTTTTTGCTCAGAATTGACAATCAGGGTTTTGTAAAGGACACATTGTCAAGCAACATGAGATCTGTGAAGAATGAAAAGTTTATTATGCACACGTTCTCTAAACACTATTATCTACCTGTAAAGGCGGATTCGGGGATTTTATATTGCGATTGTTTTATTCTCAGTGAACTTGATTATGTAACCAACTATAATTCCCGTAAAAGTATGTTCTCAAGGCCTGTTTTTTCCAAATGTATTGTCGGGAAAAAACAGATAGACCAGACTGTTTCAGGAATCGGCAGGTTTCCACATACTCATTTGCAGAAAGACACTTCCAGGTATTTTTTCAGCGTTATGTCAACCATGAATAAAGACTCGGACATTGTGGCAGTATATGCATTTGTGGATTCTGTTTTTGTGACACACCTTGACGGTTCCCAAGAGAGCCACTATTTCCGCAGCAAATACCAGAAACATGAGAACGAGATGCTCACTGTTTCCGTCTATGACTATGTGGAATTAGAGAAATTCAGCTGTTCGCAAACGAAGTATTCGGGCATTCTGTACGACCCCTACAGGAATTATTACTATATCGTTGTGACAAAACCTATGAATCCCGAAAATGAAGACGGAACAAAAAACTCATCTGCCGAAAGGCCCTGGTCGCTGATCGTTCTGGATTCCGCATTTAAGCAGCTTGCAGAAATTGACATGCCTGACAGCTTTGGAGCCTTTGACTGTATGGTGACTCGCGAAGGACTTGCAGTTATGGATTATTCGTTAACAGAAAGAAACAACAATGTTTTTGTGATATGCGATATATATTGAAACCAATCACGGGCACGACTGTTGCGTTTGTAACAACGGTTCTGTTGATGTCGTGCATGGCTAAGAATGCGGCAACAGAACAAGAGACCGATTTGCAGAAACGAAGCCGTTTTTTCAATTCCTATATGGCAGAAACATTTCCCTCCTTCGAAATAACGGATGGAGAATACTTGTTCATCCTGCCTAATGGATGTACAAACTGCACGAAATCCACATGCGCTATGTTGTCGTTAAGCCCGGCGCTCATAAAAGGGAAATACAACGCCATCCTGATTTCAAAAGCCACATTAGACAGGCTCTCCTATGAGTTTTTTTCTGAATCTGACAATATTTTGATAGATTCCACCAACAAACTGGACAAAATGGCTTTTGACATTGCAGGCATTGCTGTAATGAAAATCGAAAACGGACAGATTATAGACAAAAAAAGTATGACCGCCGAAGATTTTCAGAACAACCCGGAAGCGTTTTTCAGCCCAATGTAAAGCGTCTCAAGTCCTGTCATGCCTCTGCCTGACGCGGCTCGTGAAACCGTTTATGGTCTGCCGGCTGCCAAAGACCGTAAAATCGTCATATCTGTTCTCCCCTCTAAACTCTAAACTCTAAGTTCTAAGTTCTAAACTCTAAACTCTGACCTACAATGGCCGTTTCTGATTTTTTGCCGCCGCTCTTTGGGCTTTGGTCTTGAAACAGTGGATGTAGGCCAATTCCAGGCCGATGTAATTGTGGCGGTAACTGATGGCGTCG
>CAVIPZ010000010.1:0-18622 GCA_963644715.1 bacterium
ATCTGTGCCAGCATTTGGTTGTCGAAGATAAAGTCGTCGGAGTCGGCCATAAAGTTGATGTTGCGAAGCACGTTGCTGGAAAAGGCCCGGTAACCTGTATGGTATTCTGAAAGTTTCTGGTTAAGCAGGACATTCTGCGCAAAAGTCAGACAACGGTTGAAGAAGTACTTATAGCGGGGCATGCCGCCTTTGATTGCGCCCTTGCCGAGGATGCGGGAGCCGAGCACCACAGGATAGACACCGTTAGCGATAAGCGACACCATCGACTCAAGCAATTTGGGCGTGTACTGGTAGTCGGGGTGGAGCATCACCACAATGTCGGCGCCGAGCGACAGCGCCTTTCCGTAGCAGGTCTTCTGGTTAGCCCCGTAGCCTTTGTTCTCGTTGTGGCGGATGATGTGGCGGATGCCGAGAGCCTGTGCCATTTCAATCGTCTTGTCGGTGGAATGGTCATCTACCAGCACCACCTCGTCAACGATGCCGAGCGGGATTTCGCCGTACGTCTGCGGCAAAGTCCGTTCCGCATTGTAAGCCGGCAGCACAACACATATTTTCTTGTTCTTGAGCATTATCACCAATCACGATTGAAAAACCACCAAAAAGCGTGCAAAGATAAGAAATTTATGTTGCACTTATGCAGATTTACCGCCAAAGACTTCTTTTTGAACAGTATTTCTCCGACATTCAAAAGGGCACAAGCGCAATGAAAACAAAGCACATTATCATATAACCGATTGACTTTCTGTCATTTAAATGCCACATTCCAAAAAAAGAGGGTACATTCTGATTTAATGAAAAAAAAGTGTACTTTTGCCCTCGCTTGAAACGGGATATAGCGTAGTCCGGTTATCGCGCCTGCTTTGGGAGCAGGAGGTCGCAAGTTCGAATCTTGCTATCCCGACTGCCGAGAGCAGAAAGAGTCGGTTCCGTAGCTCAACTGGATAGAGCAGCTGCCTTCTAAGCAGCAGGTTCTGCGTTCGAGTCGCAGCGGAATCACCACAAAGGAAGCACTTGCGAATCGTTTTCGTGAGCGCTTTTTTGTTTTTCAGGCAGCATTTCCCCCGTTTCTGATTTCTAAACATCTATCGACAGGACTATAGATGCCGCAAATATTCCCATTGTTTATGGTTTATAGAATAAACTTTCAATTTTGCCCGCTCATCCTTTCGCTGACGCTGTTGCGGCATGCATTTTCTTGATGGCCTCGCTCATATTATGCCATGCATACTTTGCCTTTTCTTTGATCACCTCCTCGGTAAAGGCTGCTTCGCGGTCGTTTGTGAAATAATCTGCCAAGGCATCAGCGATTTGCCGGCTGTCAGGTTTTACCACATAGCCGAACTTGCCGTCAGCCACAATCTCGGGCAGGCCGCCCACCGCCGTCACCAGCATAGGTTTGCCAAAATGGAAGGCAATTTGGGTGACACCGCTCTGCGTAGCCGTCTTGTAAGGCTGTGCCACGATATCGCATGCGCTGAAATAACGGTTTACGGCACTGTCGGGGATGAAGTCGGTGTGCAGTTCCAGCCTGTCGCGGATGCCCAGCCGGTCAATCTGCTCCATATAGGGCTGGGGGTCTCCGTAAAACTCGCCCGCTACCAACAACTTGACATTGAGCGTTTTCAGCCTTTCGTCCGCAAAGGCGTCTATCAGCATATCAAGACCTTTGTACCCTCTGATGAAGCCGAAAAAGAGCACGTATTTCACCTCTTGCGAGAGCGACAGCATCTCCTTGGCTTTCTGCTTTGGCAGAATCTCCCCATAGTCGTAAAGCGGGTGGCGACAGATTGTGCGCGGCTTCTGCCCGTCAAAAAGGGCAAGGTCGTCGAGCACCTGCTTCGACATGGCCACAAACCCGTCAGCGGAACGTACAAAGTAACGGGCGAACATCTTGTCGCCGAAGCGGTGCTCGTGCGGTATCACATTGTGCAGAACCGAAACCACCTTAGTGTAACCGTTTCTGCGGACAATCCGCGATATGGAGCCCAAGCACGGCGACATATAGGGCAGCCAAAATCCCACCACCATCAGGTCAGGCTTTTTGCGGGCAATCTCGTGCCCTGTCTTTATCCAGTTGAAAGGATTGCAGGAGTTCACCTTCCGCAAAATCGTCAACCCGCTGCGGTCGGGCTCTTCCGTATATTGGGTCTTTCCCGGAAAAAGAAAATCGGGATACTGAAGTGTAAAGTTGTAGATTTCCACCTCGTCGCCTTCGCTCTCAAACTCCTTTGCCAGCCTTTCGTTAAAGGCCGTAAGCCCTCCCCGGTAAGGATATGCCGTTCCTACGATTATAATTTTCATGACTTGTCGTTGTTTTCTATCAAGTAATAGCCTGCGGTCACATAAAAGTCACGCAGATAAGGAATTTCGCGGAACACAGGCAAGCACCTGCGCGGCTTGAGCCGGAACTTGACCTCATAGTTCGGATTTATGAAAAAATAAGTCTTGTCCAAAATACGGTAATGTTCATCGCGGCAGATACGCTCAAAACGTTCCAGCGTAATGCCTGTCTCCTTAATCTCGAGCAGTCCGTTCACCATATCATCAGTTTCGCCGTTTTTCTTCAGCAAAAAACTGTAAAGACGATTAGAAAGCAGATGAACATAGGGCAGTTTGGAAATCACCCGGCCTTTGCATATCTGCTGATGCCCTCCAAAAGGCATATACCATGGCGGAAAAGCACAGAACACGACACCGTCTTTTTTCAGAAAACCTTTCAGAAAACCCATAAATTTCTCTTGATTATGGATATGCTCAATCACATCCCTCATTATGACAACATCGTATTTCTGATTGGCTGGAGGGGGCGTTATATCATAGATGTCAGAGCAGACAAATGACACCTTATGCACATTCGGATGTGAGGCAAAAAAACGGTTGGCATTCTCTATCTGCTTTTGGTTCAAGTCTATGCCTGCGCATTGGCATCCAAGGTCCACAAAAGGCTTCAGATTGCCTCCCTCGCCACAGCCGATTTCCAGCACCGATGTGTCTGGCCCTATGCTTTTGTGTTTGGCAATATAGGGAATAACGTATGTTTCGGTAGTGACAGCCTGCTCGTCAAAATAGCGTTTTCTGTCTTTATGTCTCTGCTGCATCTTCCAGTCGTGCTTTATCTGCTACTGCTGTTTATGGATTACGCCGTTAAACTGCGCCGTAGGGGTCATAATGACCTCATTGAGGCAGACGTGCGGCGGCCGTGAGAGCACAAACTCCACCACATCGGCAATGTCTTGAGCCACCAACGGCGTATAGCCTTCATACACCTTGTCGGCTTTCTGCTTGTCGCCGTGGAACCGCACCACAGAGAAATTGGTTTCGCAAGCGCCCGGAGAAATCTGCGTAACCTTGATGCCGTATTTGAGCAGGTCGGTGCGCATGCCTTTGGTGAGGGCGTTCACGGCATGTTTGGTGGCGCAATAGACGTTGCCGCCGTAGTAAATCTCATGGGAGGCGGTAGAGCCGAGGTTGATGATGTGACCTTTTCCGCGCTCAACCATTCCAGGACTTATCAGCCGGGTGATGTAGAGCAGTCCCTTGATGTTGGTATTGATCATGCGTTCCCAGTCTTCGATAGCGCCCTCTTGTATAGGATTGAGTTCCACGGCGAGGCCAGCATTGTTGACCAGCACATCCACGTCTCTGAACGCTTCAGGCATTGACGCTATGGCCTTGACGCAGGCGTCATAGTCGCACACGTCGAAAGCCAGCGGAAGCACTTTCGTGCCTGTGGTTTGCTCTATTTCAGCGGCCACTTGCAGAAGTTTCTGTTCCGTGCGGCCGGTAATGGTCATCTTGATGTTCTGTTTTGCCAAGGTTCTGGCTATCGCTTCGCCGAAACCGCTCGTGGCACCTGTGATAAAAACATTATTCATAACAAACGGGTATTGCTTTATTAACGGCGCAAAAATAGGAAAAATACCGCATACCTGCTGCCGCAGTTACAAGAAAAGGAACAAAACAAAGCCAACGGAGGCAGATGTTCAGGCAAGCTGCCAGTCTGCCAGTTTCATATCGTCGTCCTCGATGATAGACAAGTAGTTTTGATACCTCAACGGAGAGATGATTCCTTGCTCAACGGCCTCCCTCACGGCGCAACCGGGCTCGTGTACATGGATGCAGTTGTCGAAGCGGCAACGGTTGTTGTATTTCCGGATTTCGGGAAAATAGTCGCGGATTTCCTCTTTGGAATACTGTATCAGCCCGAACTCCTTGATGCCGGGCGTGTCCACCACAAAGCCGTCGGCCAGCGGAAACATCTCGGCAAAGGTGGTCGTGTGCTGCCCTTTGAGGTGCTGCCGCGAAATCTCGCCGGTTCGGAGTTGCAACTCCGGGGCAAGTGCATTGATGATAGCGCTTTTGCCGGTGCCCGAATGACCGCCAAACATGCAGACGCTCTGCCCTACCCTGCGGCGCAACTCCTCAATGCCCTCGCCAGTGACTGTGGAGGTGTGCAACGTCTGGTAGCCGATGCCGGCATAGAGTTGTGTCAGTTTCGCCACCATTTCCTTTTCAGATTCCGTATAGAGATCCATCTTGTTGAAAACGAGACAAACAGGGATGCGAAAACCCTCGGCGGAAACCAAAAAGCGGTCGATGAACCCCGGAGAGGTTCTCGGCTCCTTGAGCGTCACCATCAAGAACAGCACATCAATGTTAGCGGCAATGACATGGCTGATTTTTGACAGTTTGGTTGACTTTCTTCCGATAAAATTGCGGCGCGGCATAATGTCGGTGATGATGCCGCTGCCGTCAGATTCTTGTACCGTTTCCACCACGTCGCCAACCACCACGGGGTTAGTGTTCTTGATGCCCTTGATGCGGAACTGCCCTCGCAGTCTGCATGGCATCAACGTACCGTCGTCAAGACGTACATCGTACCAGCTGCCCGTTGACTTAACCACCAAACCTTTCATCGCACTGCCGTCTTCTGCAAAGTGGGGTTAAGCGCGCGCTTTGAGCATACGCTGTTTCGTTTCGCGATCAACCGCCAAGTACTCATCTACGGAGGCAGGGTTGCAGAATGTGGCTTGCGCCATCGCCTTGGCAATCACGTCCGGAATATCCACATAGCGGATTTTCTCTTGCAGGAACCACTGCACGGCGACCTCGTTAGCCGCGTTCATCACACAAGGCATGCATCCGCCCTGCCGCGAAGCATCGCAGGCTATGTCGAGACAAGGGAAAGTCTTCCGGTCGGGCTGGGCGAAAGTGAGCTGCGGGTATTTTGAAAACTCGAAGCGCGGCAAACTGTTCTCGAGCCTGAACGGATAGGTGACGGCATACTGGATAGGAAGCCTCATGTCGGGCATGCCCAGTTGCGCCTTTACGGAGCCGTCACGGAACTGCACCAGCGAATGGACAATTGACTGCGGATGCACCACCACCTCTATTTGGTCTATTGGCACGTCAAACAGCCAGCGGGCCTCAATCACCTCCAGCCCTTTGTTCATCAGCGTAGAACTGTCAACCGTGACCTTTGGACCCATGCTCCAATTAGGATGCTTAAGCGCTTTGGCCACCGTCACCGTTTCCAGGAATTCCCTGTCGCGCCCGAAAAAAGGACCGCCAGAGGCCGTTAGTATCAGTTTCTCGACAGGGTTGAAATGTTCGCCCGCAAGGCACTGGAAGATGGCAGAATGTTCGGAGTCAACGGGATAGATCATCTTCTGTTGCTCTTTGGCTTTCCGGGTCATCAGTTCGCCTGCCACCACAAGAGTCTCCTTGTTGGCGAGAGCGACCTGCTTGCCGTTCTCGATGGCACAGAACACAGGGCGGAGTCCCGCCACACCCACGATGCACGAAAGCACCATATCTACACAATCCATCATGCACACATCGCACAAAGACTCTTCCCCGCAGAACACCTTGACATCCTCATCGGCCAGAGCCTCTTTCACCTTTTGGTAGGCTTGTTCCTGCACCGCCACCACCATATTGGGGCGGTATTGCAATGCCTGTTGTATCAGCAAGTCGGCAGAAGCGTTGGCGGCGATGACCTCCAACTGCAGCAGGTCCGGATATTGCGAAATCACTTCGAGAGACTGCTTGCCCATAGAGCCTGTAGAGCCCAGCAGCGCTATTCTGCGTTTATGCTCCCCGAAGTCCATTGCGATATGTTTCAATGGTACTGCAAATGTCTGCAAAAACGGTATTTACATCGTGCATGCCGTCAATCAGGAACAGTTTTCCCTGCTGACGGTAATATTCCACCAGCGGCATTGTCTGTTTGAAGAAATTCTCCACGCGCACCTTCACCGTTTCGGGGGTATCGTCGGTGCGGTTCTGCAGTTTGGCGCGGTTGAGAATCCTTTTTTCAACCTCGGGCATCTTCACGTCGAGATAGACAACCATATTGATAGTCAAGTCGCTGAAAAGTCCGCCATTGTCGAGCATCTCGGCCTGGCTGACCGTACGCGGAACGCCGTCAAAGATAAAACCCTTGCTGTCAGGATGTTTTTCAATATGGTTGTGCAACATCTCCATTGTCATTGAGTCGGGGCAGAGACCGCCATGTTCGATAATGTCGTGCGCTTTGTCGCCCACAGGCGTATGGTGCGACATTTCATAGCGGAAGAGTTCGCCGGTAGAGACCGGGTCAAAGCCGAACTTGTCGGCTATAAGCTGTGCCTGCGTGCCCTTGCCGCTGCCCGGGGCACCCAAAAGCACCATATTTATTTGTTCCATCTTATTTTATTGAGCATTTTGATTGTCTGTTTTCAACTGATACAGGTCGGGCAGGTTGCGGCCGTATCCGTCATAGTCAAGGCCGCGCCCCACCACAAAGCGGTTAGGGATATTGAAGCCGACGTAGTGGACGGGCAGGTCGAGTTTGTACTTCTCCGGTTTGCAAGTCATCGTAGCGATGCGGAGGTCTTTCAACCCCATAGGTTCGAGCATCTGGCAGAGATGTTTGTAGGTGGTGCCCGTATCTACAATATCTTCGATAATCAGCACCCTTTGTCCTTTCAGGTCATCGGTAAGTCCTATCAGGGTCTTCACGTTTTGGGTTGTTTCGATACCGCTGTAGGAGGAGAGTTTCACACAGGTAATCCGGCACTTGATGGTAAGCCGTTTCATCAGGTCAACGGCAAACACGATAGCCCCGTTGAGCGTGACCAGCAGAATAGGGTCGTCGTCTTTATAGTCTTCATTGATGCGGTCGGCCACTTTCTGGACGGCCTCGTCTATCTCGGAGGCCGTAATGAACTTCTCGAACGTCTTGTCTAAAACGGTAACAGTATCTAACATGAATTTGTCAAATCTTAAATAACGGTTGCAAAAATAGCATTTCCATTTAATTCATCACGTTTCTTCCATATCTTTTTCCAACTCTTTTATAGCAGCAATACAGCATTTCGCCATCAACGGATCCTGTGAACAATTTAGTGCATCACAAGCGGTTACGCTATCATAAGCATTTGGGCAAAGCGGCGGAGCGCGTTCTTTAATGACGGCGTGCGCGGCGCTGCCTCGCTGATTTTGCGGTCAATAAGGAACTGTGCCACCCTGTCGCGGTACGTTTTGTCCAAGAGCAGGACCCACAGGTCGGGGTCGAGGCTTACGCCGTGGCAGTTGCGTTCCAACTATGCAGCCGTCGGGTTCTCCGTCTTCACCTCCGAGGTCTTCCATACAAGATGCCAAAAGCCATCGCTGCGCAAAAAGTAGAACGGGTAACACAACGGTGTGGCTCGCTCCTGCCCCACATCGGCAAGCCATTGGGCATACAAATCGCGGTATATTGGCTCTATCTCACTGTAAGTAAAAAAATTATTGTTGTTACCATTCTCCATCAGTTTGATAATGGAAAGGAGAAGCACAGGCTTGGCTATAATCTTGGTGCGGCTGTTCCGGTCAGTACACTGCTTTATGCCTTGCATAGCCTTTGTATAGTGCCCGTATGCGTTTTCATACTCGAAAAAACGAAGATGTGTGAACATATTTGCGGCAATTTTTAGAATTCGGCCGACTTTCTCCACTATAGGCAGCCGGCAATTACGGCGCAAAAATAACAAATATCCTACAAATCCGGATCGCTATGTTCTAAACTCAACATTCCGAGTTCAAATCTATTTTTGCTATTTTTGCCGCACTATCGCTGCAAAGCGTAAGTATCTGGCGCAAACCGACTTCTATGCCGTTGCGCCTTGTTGTAAAACCATTAACTCTGGCCTGAAATTGATTGAAGAGAAAAACATCCGGATTGAAGCGTACAACTACGACTTGCCGGAAGAGCACATTGCCTATTTTCCTGCCACGCAACGCGACCATTCCAAGTTGCTCGTCTATCGGGGCGGGCAGATCACCGACAGCCGCTTTGACCGGCTGCCTGACTTTCTTGACCGGCGGCATCTGCTGCTGTTCAACGACTCGAAAGTCATCCATGCGCGTCTGCTGGCACACAACGCCACTGGAGCCGCCATCGAGATTTTCTGTATGGAGCCGCTTGCCCCATGCACCGACCCTGCCGCCGCCTTTGCCCTCACAGGCGAAGTAGTTTGGAAGTGTATGGTGGGCAATGCCAAACGGTGGAAGCATCCGCTCGAGATCAACGTGCCGATAGGGGGGCGCACCGTCACGGTGACCGCCGTAAAGGAGCCCTATCAAGAGGGCACGTTCAAGGTTACCTTTTCGTGGCCTGACCACGACATTTCGTTTGCCGAGTGGCTGGAGCACTACGGTAAGATTCCGCTGCCGCCCTACATCAAACGTGCCGCCGAAGCGTCTGACGAGCAACGTTACCAGACGGTGTATGCCAAGTTTGACGGCTCGGTGGCTGCACCTACCGCCGGCCTCCATTTCACCCCGGAAGTGTTCAAAGCGTTGGCAGAGAAAGGCATCGACATGGACTATGTCACCCTGCATGTAGGTGCCGGCACTTTCAAGCCCGTCTCTGGAGAGACCATCGGTGAGCATTTCATGCACGAAGAGAAGATCATCTTGTCAGAAAGTCTTGTGCGGCACTTGCTTGCGGCGCTCAAGGAAGGAAAACGTTGCATAGCCGTCGGCACCACCGTAACGCGCACGCTGGAGTCGCTGTTCATTATGGGAGCCAAGATGCGTCTGAAGCGTGCAGACCCGCTCGCCGTGCGCCAATGGGAAGTGTATGAGGACGATGCCTTGCGCGCCGTCTCCGCCGAGGAATCGCTCGAAGCGATACTGGATCATTTGCACAACCAAGGCACCGACTTGCTTCGCGGCGCCACAGAGCTCATTATCCTACCCACCTACAAGCCGCGCCTTGTGAAAGGCCTCGTAACCAATTTCCACCAGCCCAAAAGCACATTGTTATTGCTCGTCTCTGCCTTTATAGGTCAAGATTGGCGGCGGATTTATACACATGCCCTCGAAAACGGCTACCGTTTCCTGAGTTACGGCGACTCCAACCTCTACCTGCCCGCCGACTCAGAATGAGACATAGTGTCGCAATCGCCGCATCAGTTCAGGATAGGCGTGCGTAACTTTCTGCAGTTCTTCCATTGAGCCGATGCTGCCGTGCTTGCTGCGGTAATTGAGGATTGTGCGGGTCAGGTACGCGTCAAAGTAGGGATGCTTGACCATTGCCGCATAATCAGCCTCGTTGATGTTAATCCGGCGTACCGCGCCGGAACTGACCTTGAAATACTGCGCAATATAGGCACTGTCCATATCCTTAAGCACATACACCTCTTTGAGTTGCGAAAGATCGTAAAAGCCCCCTAAACGGTCGCGGTACTCAATCAATTTGGCGGCACGTTTGCTTCCGAAGCCAGGCACCGTCATAATGTCGTTCGAGTCGCAGCTGTTAAGGTCAATCTTCACAATGTCGTACAGCCGCTGCCGCTTGTTCTTCCCCTTGGGAATCGTGTCTGCCTTCCAGTCTGGCCTGTACGGACTATGCTCCTGCTGCCGAGCCAGGCGCAACGAGTCCTGCATACGGTTAAATTCCTCTATCACAGACATATCGGCATCAAATCGTTGCGACGTATCCGCCTTGGCGTCATAGAGGAAATAGACGGTGTATGATACAACAATGAAGGCGAGCAGCGCAATCGCTGCCGCCTTCTCGCCTTGCGTAAATTCAAATTTCGTTTTCATAATGCAAAAGTAAAAAATATTTTAATTTAATGCCTTTGCGATTATGATTATTTTTATTTCTGTTTTACCGCCTGTTCTATTGAGATGCGTTCACCGGTCTCAATATCTACAAGCACATATTTGTTGTGCCCGAGATTGAGTTTTTCAGCATATTCAAGTTGATGGAGCGCTGCCACGCCGTTTTTGGCGCGAAAAGCCTCGGTCTGTCCTTGAGCGGCCGCCACAAGGTCGTGGCATGCGTGGTCGATAGCTACAATGTCGGTAGATGCCACTGCGCCGATGTCTGCAAGGAAAGGCTTTGGGGCTCGAGCAGCGCAGTCGCACACTTCGGATATATTGGCCATCACGTTGATATAGACCATCGGGCGCACACTGGTCAGCACTTTCGTGTATTCTACCAGTTTTTCCAGAAAGACCGTCTCGCTATAGTTGGAATTGTCGGGAGAGAACAGTTTTTTGGGACATTCGGCAATACACTTGGCACATCCGATGCATTTGGTGGTGTCGATGACGGGACCGTGGTCGTCAACTGAGATGGCCACTGCGGGACATTGCTGCACGCACCTGTTGCAGTGGAAGCATTGGCTGGGGTTGTTAACCTTAGGGGTAGCGTTTGCATGGATGGCCATCTTTCCGCCAGGTGAGGCAAGCCCCATACCGATGTTCTTGATGGCGCCGCCAAAGCCTGCCGAGCCGTGCCCCTTGAAGTGAGAATAGATGATATAACTGTCGTAGTCCTCCAATGCCGCACCGCCTTTGACGCTGGCAAAATGGTTCAGCCCCATGCCTTCGGCCGAAAAACTCTTTTCGCCCTTGTCGTCCAAGATGTCAATGGGCGCAAACGTGAAGCCATGCTCCTTGGCAAGGGCTATGTGCTTGTCGGTAAAACGGCGGTCGCTGACATACAGCACATTAGTCTCCACAAACGTAGGGTTGACCTTGTCGGCTAGCGGTCTGAGCAATTCAGGGTCAAGGAAGTTCTCGTTTCCGCGTTCTCCGAAATGCACTTTCAGTGCCACCTTGCCTTTCAAATCCACATTCATAGCCTCGTAAAGGCGGAGGATGTTCTGTGGGGTGATTTCACGGCAGAAATAGACTACGGAAACATCGGGCTCCGTTACCGGACTGGCAGGCATATCCTGCGACTTGCCTGCCACGGGCAGCATCAATGCTGCTACGGCCAGGACTTTCAGAAAATTTTTGAATGACATAATTGGTTATTTGTATGAATAAGACAACATAGGCAGACACATCCGCCCGCTTGGTATATGACATCGTTTTTTCGGTTCAAAATAATCCGGAGTTGCAATATTGTTGTTTTGCGGCACTTTTGATTGTTTTGGCTGTCAAAATGGCTGCAAAAGTACAAAAAAACAAGTTTGATGATATCAGTCTTTTACAATCATCAAAATCAAGAACTTACATCATCAAACAACTGTTTGTTTTGTTTCCTGCGATTGTCGCCAATTGTGCGTAGTTCACCCGAATACCTGAAAATAGCATCTGCAACATAAAATGCCAAGTTGACAGGGACTGCATTGCCTATCATTTGCTCTACGTTCGTTCTCGTTCCCTCAAAATCAAAATCTTCCGGAAATGTTTGAATCATGCTTCGTTCCAAGGATGTCAAGGGGCGTATGCCGTCAAGTGACTTGACAGGGTCGCCAGGATGCAATGTATAGCCTTTGGGCATCGGTCTGTTCACGCCTCGTATGGTTGCACTTGGTTCTGAAGTGCTGAAAATTCCACGGCGTGCATAGCTGCGCGGATGGCGGTAGTAATATTTAATCGGCAATTTGTCACCAAAGTATTCGGCAACACTCATTTCATGGTCAGACAATTTCTCCAAAAGTGTCGCTTTCATAAAGTCGTCATCCGCACCGAGTTTACCAACCATCACAAACCGTTTTCTTTTCTGCGGTACTCCACACAGAGCCGCATTAAGAACGGTATATGTGAGGCCATAGCCAGCTTCCTTGAAAATTGTGAGTGCATCTTGAAGTTTTTGTGTTTTCAAGATACGCTCTACATTCTCCATGACAAACCATTTTGGTCTTATTTCAGAAATGATTTTAGCATAGCAGACGGTGAGGTCTCCACGCCCGTTGTCTTCGTCTCGTTTTCCGGCCGACGAAAAGTCTTGACATGGCGGACCACCTATAATCATATCTGGCTTATATGGACGGATATCTTTAACGGAATCGTCTATATTCATTAAATCTGCACGTATTGCCGGATGGGAGAAGTTGTTCCGGTAAACGGCCAATGCGTCTCCAGTTGTCGAAAGCAGCAACTATCTCCATTCCTGCTTTTTCAAAACCGAGACTTAACCCACCACAACCGCAAAATAAATCTACTGCTCTCATTTATTTAAACAATTCAGGGTGGCTAACGAGATACGCATGACGTTCCTGCTATGCGTAAAGTTCCAATATTTTGTTGACGGCATACTGTGCGTGGCGCAGTTCGGCATCAGCAGTCTGGCCGCCCACATGCGGTGTCAGTATGGCGCGCTCCGATGCCGCTACTGCATGCATAGCCGCCGGCCACAACTCCTTGGGCAAGTTCTTCAGCCGCGTGCTCTCGTATTCCAGCACGTCGAGACAAGCCGTGGTTATCTTGCCGCTCTGCAAAGCCTCTGCCACATCGGCGGTGTTGACCACCAACCCGCGCGACGAGTTTATCAGAACAAAAGGAGAAGCCATTCGTTCTATGAAACACTTGTCTATCAAGTACTTGTTTTCTGGCATATAGTTGACGTGCAGCGACACCACATCGCATTTCTGCATCAGCGTCTCCAAAGAAACCATAGCAGCGTCGCCGTTTGCATTTTCGGGATGGTATTTGTCGTAAGCATAGACCTCACAGCCCAATGCATGAAGCAGGCGCGCAAAAGCCGCACCCGTATGCCCATAGCCAATGAGACCGTACCGGTGCGACTGCAGTTCTGTCCCTTTGTTCTTTTCACGCAACCACTCGCCAGCGCGCACCTCACGGTCGGCAGCGGGAATGTGGCGCAGTGCAGACAGCAGCAACCCGAGGCAGTGCTCTGCCACCGCATTGGCATTGCCTTCAGGCGTTGAAAGCACACGAATGCCACGCTTTCGGGCAAAAGCCACGTCAATATTCTCGACCCCGGAACCGATACGCACAATGAATTTCAAAGCGCGCTTCTGTTCCAGCATGGCACGGTCAATGACGAAACGGCTTCGGACAACCAGTCCTTCCACATCGTCGGGACGCGACAGGAACGAATCATAACCGTAGGTCATGTCTGTTTCACAAAGAAACCCTTTTTCGGAGAGTTTTTCCGAAAGGTAAGGGTGTACTTTGTCCACAATCAGTATTTTCAGCATCTCTTGTTGGATTTCTGCACGGCTTTTTCAGCCTTTTCAATCTCTCTCTGAAGTTTGCACGGCAGCGCGTTCTTCTCCATGCACTGGTGGCACTTCATTTCAAGCGTGTACATGCGGCCGATACAGTAGTTGGAGTGTCCGCAATCGCTGCGGGTAAGCTCGCCCGATTGCAATTTGTTCACGAAATCCGTGTCACGCACCAACGCGCGAGCCATCTGGAATGCCGTGAAGCCTGAATTGAGCACCTCTTCCATATCTTTCTTGTCCACCATACCGCCAACATAGATCAGCGGCATCTTCAAGGCTTTACGGAAACGCATAGCGGTATCGTAGAAATAGGCGTCTTTGTAAGGCACGGTCGGGATAACGATGCGCCCTCCAAGGTGCATTCCCAGCTTGAGCCACCAGAATTTGCGCATATCCATATAGTATGCCAGCGTTTTGATGGGCATCGCGCCGCGCATAACCTCCATCGGGGCTTTGCTGACGAAGCCAGCAGTAAGCACCAGTGCGTGAACGCCGAGCTTTTCGAGTTCTTGCGCCACCTTAATGCAGTCGTCCACCTGCATACCGCTGCGGAAACCGTCATACATGTTGGTCTTGACCACGATAGCCATATCGTCTTTTGCCTCTTCCATGACGCGCGAAATGACCCGTTTCATGAAACGCATACGGTTATCGAGCGATCCGCCGTACTCGTCATTGCGGCGGTTGGTGTAGGGCGAAAGGAACTGGCTGATAAGATAGCCGTGTCCTGCATGCACCTCTATGCAGTCGAATCCGGCGCGGCGGCACAAGTCAACAGCCTTGCCGAAGTCATCAACCAACTGGTCAATCTCCGGGACGGTGATCTTGCGCGTGAACGTAGGCGAATAGAGGTTGAAACGTCCTGACGGCGACAGGGGCTTGCACCCGCAAGTGGCGCGGTGGGTCATATTGCCGCAATGACCGATCTGGATGGAAGCTTTTGCGCCTTCGGCATGGATAGCGTCCGTAAGTTTCTTGAGGTCCGGAACAATCTCTTCGCGAAGCCACAGTTGGCCGTCAAACGAGAGGCCGCTCTGCGACACGGAGGCGTAAGCCACGGTAGTCATTCCTATGCCGCCCTTGGCGACAGCCGTATGGTAATTGAACAGGTCGGCAGAGGGCTTGTTGCCATACGCCATATTCTCGAAAGCTGCCGAACGGATAGTACGGTTGCGCAAAGTTACAGGACCTATCTGACAAGGGGTGAAGATAATCGATTCTGACATAGATATAAATTACATTATATTGTTGTGTATAAATTCTTATAGTTAACTGATTTTCAAGGCAGTTATTGTTCTGCCGGAAGTTTTTTGAAAATACGGCGTGCCGTTTCGGTCGTTTGGTCGGCCACGTCATTCACAGAAACCTGAAAGACATCGGCCACAGTCTGCGCGATGAGCGGGATATAGGAACTCTCATTGGGAGTGCCCCGGTGCGGCACAGGCGCAAGGTAGGGGGCATCTGTTTCAAGCACAATATGCTGCAAGCCTATCTCCGGAAGCATCTCCTTGAGTTTGTTGTTCTTGAACGTCACAATGCCGCCCACGCCGATGACATAGCCATGTTGAATAGCCCACTTGGCCTCTTGGATGCCGCCTGAAAAGCAGTGGATCACGCCAGAGAGTTCGCCGCTTTTAAACTGGCCGAGAATCTCGATAGCGTCAGGATAGGCGTTGCGGATGTGCATGGAGAGCGGCATGTGCAGGTCGCGCGCCCAACAAAGCTGTTGCCTGAACGCCGCTTTCTGCTGAACCTCGTATGTTTTGTCCCAATAGAAATCAAGGCCCGTTTCGCCAATGCCTACGATGTTGCGGTCGCCGATATGAGACCTCACCGCTTCAAGGTCTGCCTCATAGTTGTCATTCACGTCTTGCGGATGAAGCCCCGCCAATGCGAAAATATTATCAGGGTAGAGGTTTACTGCTTCGGCTATCTGGACTGGCGTTTCAGGATTGACGCAAGCGAGAATCATCTGCTTCACATCTGAACGCACGGCACGCCCGACCACCTCGTCAAGGTTCTCCTGATAATATTCCCTGTATAGGTGCGAATGGGTGTCAATGAAAGTCATGCCTTAGAATCTGTAGCGCAATCCTAATGCAACACCGTAAAGGTCGCCGTAGTACAGGCCGCTTTCAGCGCCGTTGGTCCTGTGCAAGGACATCAAGTTGTACATCGGACGCCAGTCGAGGCTGATGTTGAGCGGTATCCTGAACTGGTACTCCACGCCAATCTGGGCGCCTACTGCCAGACGCAGGTGGCTGTAGCCGTCGGCATATCCATGCCAATAATAACCGACACCGACACCGGGACCTACATACCAGTTCCACGAGCCGGCAATGTTGAAAACCCAGTCATACATGCAAGCGACCTCCGCATAACCAGAAGTCAAGAAGTAATTGGAAGCGCCTGCAGTAAGGTCAATCATCTGACCGGCATGGGTTGTGTGCTGGTACGAAACCTCGGCCAACGTGCCTAAACGTCCGCCGATGGCGCGAGGCTGGGCCACAGCGGTGAACACTAACAGGAATGAAAAGGCTACAATGCCAAATGCTTTTTTCATCATAATGATTTTCAATAAATTATATTTGTTAATAAATCTGAATTGTCTTCAAAAAAATAAACATCCTCTTTCAGTGTTCAGAGGATGTTAGCGTTAGTTTTGTGTGGATTAGTTGAGATGGCTTTCAGAGACCCATTTGGCCACGATTTCTTCCTGTTTCTTCTTGTCGGAAAGTTCAGTAGTAAGCACTTTCTCGGCAATGTCGATAGAGAAATTGGCTATTTCGTTCTTAAGGTCGGTGATAGCCTTCATCTTTTCCATCTGGATAGTCTGCTTGGCATTCGCAATAATCTGCTGGGCTTCATTATTGGCTTTCTGGGTTGCTTCGTCTTTCAGTTTCTCGCTGATAGTCCTTGCCTCGTTGAGGATGGCATCTCTTTCTGCTTTGGCTTCAGCCATCATCTGAGCGTGTTTTTGTTCGATGCCTTCAAGTTCAGCCTGCACGCGGGCGGCGTTGTCAAGCTGGTCTTGGATATGCTTGTTGCGGGCGGCAATGCTTTTGGTGATGACCGGCCAGGCAAATTTAGCAAGGATGAAGAAGAGGATGCCGAAGCCTATGAGCATCCAGAAAATGAGTCCAAATGAGGGTTTTATCAATTCCATAATAGTTCTTGTTTTTCGATAGACAAAAAAAGCAATGTTTCTCTGCCAACCGCAGAGAAACATCTGCTTGAATTACTTGATTGCGATAAGCAGGCAAACCACGACGGCGAACAGAGCCACACCTTCGACCAAGGCGGCAGCCAGGATCATGGTAGTACGGATGTTGCCGGTAGCTTCAGGCTGGCGGGCAATGGCAGACATAGCGTCTTTGCCGATGTTGCCGATACCGATACCTGCACCGATTGCAGCGAGACCAGCACCGAGTCCGGCACCGATATAACCAACTGCAACAGATGCTGCTTGCAATAATACTGTTAAGAGTGACATAATTGGTTTATTTTTAGTTAGTAAAAAGGTTCGTTGTTATGCGGCCTGATGCTCTTCTTCCTCGCCTGCCCCGCAAGCCATACCTATGTACATGGCACTCAACAGCGTAAAGACGAATGCCTGGATGAAAGCGACCAGCAGTTCAAGGCAGCCCATAAAGACATAGAAAATCAGCGACACTACCGAAACGCCGTAGCCAATTGCCGGAGCCAGCTGCCCGAAGATGAATATCAGCGAGATGAAGCCCAAGATGATGATGTGCCCGGCCGTAATGTTGGCGAAAAGACGGACCATCAAAACGAAAGGCTTGGTGAATATGCCTACCAGTTCCACAAACGGCATCAACGGGATGGGAACCTTAAGCCACCAGGGCACGCCCGGCGTATTGAAGATGTCTTTCCAGTACTCTTTTTTGCCCGAAAGGTTCGTGACAAAGAACGTGATGAGCGCGAGAATGCCGGTAACGGCAATGTTGCCCGTGACGTTAGCGCCGCCCGGGAATATCGGGATGATGCCCATCAAGTTGTTGAAAAGGATAAAGAAGAACAGTGTAAGCAGGAACGGCGCGTATTTGTCCGACTTGCTTCCCAGCGAGGGGGTGATGACCTCATCTTGTATGTAAACCACAAGCGGCTCCATCAAGGCCTGAATGCCGTGCGGAACCCCGACGGGCTGCTTTTTGTATCTCTTGGCAACAGTAAGAAAGATGCTGGCAATCAGTATCAGCGATATGAAGAGCGCGCATACGTTCTTGGTAATAGATATGTCAATCTTGCAGACATGGTCAACGGGGTATTCAATCCCCTCTTCGAGGTATCCCGTATAATCGTCGGCCAGTTTCACGATGCTGCCCTTGTTGTCGCCCCAGCCCATAGCATAGCCCTTGTAGGCTGCCTCGCCGTGGTGCAGTTTGTTGGACCAGAATGCGACAAAATGACCGTTGTCGATAAGCAGCACAGGCAACGGAACGGTAACGCTCTTGTCGCCGGAACCGCAGATGTGCCAGCCGTAACTGTCGGTGACATGTTCGAGTATGAACGGCCCCGCATCAAAGGCCTCTTCCTCTGTCGCCTGAACAGAATTGGAAAAAACGGCGAGCAGAAATGCGATTAAAACGAATTTCGAAACAATTTTATATTTTCCGTAACTCATATAGTATCAAGTAGTTTCAGTTTCTATTCAACTCTTTTTCTTTCATTTTTAAAAAGCGGCGCAATATACAAAAATCTGTTTTGGATGGGCTGCCGCAAAAATTATACTTTTGCCGCCCAAATCTACAATGATGGCAAAAAGGTATCAGCTCTTCTGGTCGTTCTTCAAAATCGGCACTTTTACGATAGGCGGCGGGTATGCCATGATTCCCCTGATGGAAAAGGAACTGGTTGACTCGCGGAAGTGGATTTCACGCGTGGAATTTATGGACATTCTGGCGGTTTCGCAAGCTTTGCCGGGGGTGTTCGCCGTCAACATGGCCACCGGCATCGGATACAAACTGCGCGGCGTTTCCGGGTCCGTCGCAGCCATCGTCGGCAATGTGCTTATGCCTATCCTTATTATATTAGGTTTCGCCACCTGTTTCAGTTTCCTGAAAGGCAATCCCGTGTTTGAGGCCGTGTTCAAAGGCATCCGCCCCGCCGTTGTCGCCCTCATTGCCGCCCCGGTGTTCAAC
>CAVIPZ010000011.1:0-18338 GCA_963644715.1 bacterium
AAACAAAACAACAAGTTCAAACCATCTAAAAAACAAAACAACATGAAAAAACTATTTCAGGTCCTCCTTGCCGGCGGGATTATGTCCGGCACTCTCGGGTTTCACCCCGTAAAGGCGCAGCAGATTGTCTATCAAGAGAATTTCGGCTTCCCCTCGTCCACCACATTAGTGCAGAACTTCAACGAATGGCAGAACGACAGCGTCCGTTACACGGGCAACGGCACTTGTGACATCCGTACATCCAGTGCCTCGAGCGGTTATCCGTCGGCCTCGGCGGGCGGCAACGTCATGATCAACGACACCGTGAAGTGGTTCCAAGTCTCGGGCATCAACACCGCAGGGCTCACCGGACTGAACCTTTACTGCGGGCTTCGCAAAACGACGGCCGAAGACGGCTCCAACTTTGTCGTAGAGGCCTCCAGCGACAGCATTTCCTGGCAGCGTCTGCCGCTGCTTGACTCCCTGCCTACGGGGACAGGCACCTCGGGGTGGCACCGGGTGCATTTCGGCAACGTGCCCGCGTGCGCTGACCTGCACATCCGCTTTTCCAACCTTGCAAATGTTGATTACAGGCTTGACGACCTCTGCTTAAGGGTTGGCGAAGAGACTGTGCTGCAAACGGTTGAAGAGCCCGCTTTCGCACCGGGCGGCGGCACATACTACACCCCGCAACAGGTTGTCATACAGACGGCCACCGCCGATGCGGTCATCTACTACACGCTTGACGGAACCACTCCCTCGACCCGTTCCAACGTATATTCCGCCCCTATAACCGTGAGCAGCACAACCACCATCAAGGCTGTAGCCGCCAAATCTGGTATGAACGACAGCGAAACGGCCACGGCCCGCTATGTCATCCTCGACACCAACTCTTTGGTGACACTGCCGCTCGACCTGTCCGGCAACAGCGAGTCGGTCCATGCAGACATCACGCAGATGAACGGCTTCAGAGGCTACCATTTAGGCAACTCTTACGCTGACGGCTCCGTAAAGTTCGAGGCTTCCAATTCGGGCAAAGCTTCGCTGGTGGCACATCTTGACAGTGCGCCCGATTCGCTCGTATATTCTTTAGGCGGCAGGAAAGGCGGCAGCAGCCCGTCAGCCTACGAGGGCATCGCGTTCACCGTCAGCCAATCGCCCGACGGCAGCAACTGGACAACCGTTGCCACGCACAACGAGAACGACATACCGACAGGTTCACTGACCAGCTTCAGCCACCGTCTGCTGAGCAACACCCGCTACATCCGTTGGAAACTGGACAATGCAGGCAAAGGCAACACGCTGCTCAACGACATCCGAATCACCAAGTCGGACGGCAGTGCCATAACCGAGTACCGGCAGGCTCCGCTCTGCATCTACCCCAACCCGTCGAATTACTCCATCAACGTGCATACCGGCAGAATGAACGTCACCGCCATCGAATTGTACAACCTGTGCGGACAAAAAGTCCTGACAGCAGGCTCAACCTCCAACCCGGACATCAACATCTATGCACTGCCGCAAGGCACCTACATTTTGAAAGTCGTCACGGACGGTGGAACGTATCAGCGGAAAGTGATAAAGTACTGATGCACATTGACGTGAGGGCGCGCGGCAGCGGAGCCGCATCGCTCAGGCCATAGTAGCGCGAACCGGCGGTTATGACTTGCTGCGCCCCTCACTTTTCTGTTGGCAGTTGAAAATGATTTTTTGTACTTTTGCCGCCTAAAACGGACAACAAAAGATATGAAAAACGCCCTGCCTTGCATCATCCTCTGCATTACGGCCGCCATTTCAGCCTCTTCATGCAGCAAAACCGAAAGAACTTACTACCCGGACGGCAAAATACAGTCCTCCATCCAATATCGCTTCGGAAAAGAAAACGGGAAAACCATTTACTACTACAACACACCCAACACCGTAGAGATTGAAATCGAAATGAAAAACGGGAAACGGAACGGCGAATTTCACCGCTATTTCGAAAACGGGATGCTGGACACCTACTGCCGTTACGAAAACGACTCTATCGAAGGCTTGCAGACCATCTACACCCCGAACGGGGAAAAGTCGTTGGAATACACTTTCGTGCATGGCAAAAAAGAGGGACCGTTCAAAGCCTACCATCTGAGCGGCGACATCAAGACAGAGGGAAATTACAAGAACGACCTGTTTGACAGCACCTGGACCTATTACGACGAACGCGGAATCGTGGTGGGCGAGGGGACTTTCCATAACGGCTGCGGAACGGTTTCGTTCTACAACGCAAACGGCCATCTTGACAGAACTACCAGCTATGTGAAAAACCTCAAGGACGGTCCGGAAAAGTATTACGACAACGCGGGCAACCTCTACAAGGAAATCATCTTCAAACAAGACAGAATCGTCGAGCAGAGAGACTCGCTGCTTTTCTAACATGTCATTCCGGAACAGCGCACTTATCTTCCTCCTTCTTTTCCTCGTTCTGACAGCCTCGGCACAAGGAAACCGGAAAATCCAATACCGCGCCGACATCGGGCTTTACGACGAGGAAGAACTTCCCGGAGCCCAGAAACTGATCGGCAATGTGGCCTTTGCGCAAGACAACATCAAAGGTTACTGCGACAGCGCCTACCTTTATGAGAGCGACAACTACCTCATCGCCTTCGGCAACAACATCCGCATCCTTATCGGCGACTCGGTGCGGCTGTACGGGCGGCGCGCCTACTATGACGGCAACAGCAAAACCGCAGCCATAGCCGTCGGCGTGAAAATGGAGAAGTCGGCGGCCTACCTCCTGACCGACAGCCTCATCTATGACCTGAACGAAGACTGCGCCTATTACCTCACCGGCGGGCGGCTCTACAACGAGAAAGACACCCTTACCAGCAAGCAAGGACGTTACTACACCAAAACCGAAGACGCTTTCGCTTACAAGAACGTCTTCCTCCGGAGCGACAGTTACCGGATGAACTGCGAAGCCCTGCAGTACAACACCTCCAGCAAAACGGCATTCTTCATATCCCCCACCCATCTGGTCGCCACTGAAGACACCAGCGAAATCTTCACCGACCGGGGGTGGTTCGACACCGAACGCAACCTCTCCGTGCTCGCAGGCAACGTCAAACTCCTCAACAAAGAAAAGAGACTGTTTGCCGACAGCGTTTACTACGACAAGGAACTGAAATTCGGACATGCCTGGAACAACGTCACCACCGTTGACACTATCCAGCAATACATCCTGAAAGGCAACTATTTCGAGTATCACGACAACGGTGCTGTCTCGTTTGTGACCGACAGCGCCTTGCTCGTCCTCATCGACGAGCATGCCGACTCGCTCTTCCTCCACGCCGACACCCTCCAACTGCTCTTCGACGAACAACACGAAACCCAATGGATGAAAGCCTTTAATAAGGTCAAGTTTTACCGCTCTGACCTGCAAGGAGTCTGCGATTCGCTGGTCTATCTCACCCACGACTCTCTCATCACCATGTTCTACAACCCTGTGGTATGGTCAAGCGACTACCAACTCTCTGCCGACACGATACAATTCTCCATCCTCGACTCCAACAACATGAAAATCGACCTGTGCCGGGCAGGCTTCATCGCCGGCAGCCTGTACGAGAACACGGAATTCAACCAGATAAAAGGCACCTACATCACAGGGCTGATCAAAGACAACAACCTCTATCAAGTCGATATTCTCAACAACGCCGAGTGCATCTACTACCTCCAAGAAGAGGACAGCTCCTTAATCGGCATCAACTCCTCCGTCACCAGCGAGATGCGGATATTATTGAAAAACAGCAAAATAAACCAAATCCGTTTTTACGACCAACCCGACGGGACGATTTATCCGGACAGCAAATTCGAGGAAAAAGAACGGCGGCTGCAGAATTTCAGGTGGCTGGACGAATATCGTCCATACGCCGTCCCCGACTTGTTCTGCAAGCCCATACCAAGAAACAGATAGAGATTGCGCTGTTCTTCAAAAGAGCATATGGAAGTTATGGCTGAAGCGAGCAACAGAGACAAAATCAGGAAGATTCTGAAGGACTATTGGGGCTACGATAGTTTCAGAAGTCTTCAGGAAGAGATCATTCTGTCGGTCTTGGCGGGCAACGACACGCTAGCCTTGCTGCCCACGGGCGGCGGAAAGTCCATCTGCTTTCAAGTGCCGGCGCTGGCATCAAAAGGTTTATGCCTTGTGGTATCGCCGCTGATAGCCTTGATGAAAGATCAGGTCTATCACCTCAAGTCCAAAGGCATCAAAGCGGTGGCGCTCTATTCCGGAATGAAAAATTCTGAAATGGAAGACGCGCTTTCTGCGGCACTGTTCGACCCCAGCTGCCGTTTCCTGTACATCTCGCCCGAGCGGTTGCAGACTCCGCAGTTCCGGGCCAACATAAAGCGCATGCCCGTCAAGATGATTGCCGTTGACGAGGCGCACTGCATATCGCAATGGGGGTACGACTTCAGGCCGCCGTACCTTGAGATTGCCGCCGTCCGCGAGCAGTGTCCCAACGCCACCGTGCTTGCCCTTACCGCCACGGCAACCCCGGCGGTAGCCGCCGACATACAGCGAAGACTCAACTTCAAGAAAGAGAATCTGTTCCAAAAGAGTTTCCGTCGAGAGAACCTCACCTACTTCGTCGTCGGCGAGGAAGACAAACACACCCGGATGCTCCGCATCATGCAACACTATCGCGGCACAGGCATCGTCTATGTCCGCAACCGGCGCAAGACTGCCGAGACTGCCGAGTTTCTGCGCAGCAACGGCATCGCCACCGACTTTTACCATGCCGGACTGGACCCTGCCGAGCGAGACCGGAGGCAAGACAACTGGATGTCGGGCAAAACACGCGTCATCGTGGCCACCAACGCTTTCGGCATGGGCATCGACAAGCCCGACGTTCGCTTTGTGATACACCTTGACCTGCCCGACTCCATCGAAGCCTACTTTCAGGAGGCCGGGCGCGGCGGGCGCGACGAGAAGCCGGCAGCGGCCATCCTGCTCTACGACCAGTACGACCTTCGCCAACTGAAACGCTCGTTCACGCTCTCCTTTCCGCCATTGGAAAAGGTGCGTGAGGTATATGAGGAATTGTGCCAGCATTTCCGCATCGCCATGGGCGGCGGCAAGAACGCTGTCTTCCCATTCTATGCCGAAAGCCATGTCCTCGCCGTCGGCATGACCCCCGTGCAGTATTACAACGCCCTCAAACTTCTGGAGATGGCGGGCGTCATCGTCTTGTCGCGCAATCTGCGTAAAGTGTCACAAATCCGTTTCCGGCTCAACGGCGACGACCTGCTCGACTTTGAGCAGCGCAATGCAGAACTCGCCGAATCTGTCAAGACCATACTCCGCTCGTACGGCGGCGTTTTCACCCAATATGTAGAAATCAGCGAGCGGACGCTGGCGCAGCGGCTTGGCATCACCGAGCCTGAAACCGTGCAACTGCTGCAGTTGCTGCGGCAACGCGGGGTCATCTATTACAGCCAGCAAAGCGACATCCCCCTCATCATCTTCATGCAAGACCGCCTCCCGTCTGAACGCATCTATTTTGACCCCAAGATATACGAAGAGCGGAAAGAGCGGGCGCGGCTCCGGATGCAATCCATGATTGACTACGTCACCACCGCCGACACTTGTCGTAGCCAGTTGTTGCTCGCCTACTTCGGCGAAAAGCAGAGCGAGCCTTGCGGCGAATGTGACGTATGCCGAAAAGCGCGTGCCACACGACCTGTTGTCCGCCAAATCACTGAGCAGATCAAAGCGCTCGCCGCACAAGGACTCTCCGAAAAAGAGATGCTGCACCGCCTTGCCATGACCTACGACGAGCAGACCGTCACCGATGCCATGCGCAAACTCATCGACCTCAACGGCAAATTGTGACAATGACAACAAACGGCAGACTGCCGGAATTATGTTACCGCGGGTTATTAGAGTTCAGTTATTAGAGTTTAGCACTTGGAGTTTAGAGGCATCGCGCTCATTCCTGATTCAACAATTATCTGAATGCCAATAGTTTTTCTTAGAGCCCCATAAGTATGTCAAACAAACCCGCTTTTATGTGTTTTTTCTTCACTGAAAGTTCGGATTGTCAATGATTATTTGGCTTATCTTTGCACTCGCATATTGTGAAAGGCAATGACAAAGACAGAGAAACAACAAAAGACAGCAGCAGCAGCCTTCGCCAGCAAATGGGAGAACAGGGGATACGAGAAGGGCGAGAGCCAGTTATTCTGGACCGAACTCCTCACCGAGATTTTCGGGGTGGACAGCCCCTCCACATTCATTACCTTCGAGCAGCAGGCGCGGCTCGACCATACTTCCTTCATCGACGCGATGATACCCGGCACGCATGTGATGATAGAGCAGAAGTCATTGGGAAAAGACCTGCGGCAAGCCATCAAGCAGAGCGACGGCACGTTGCTCACGCCCTTCCAGCAGGCGCAGCGATACTCCGCCGTGCTGCCTTACTCCGAGCGGCCCCGATGGATCGTTACCTGCAACTTTGCCGAGTTCGATGTCTATGACATGGAGAACCCCAAAGGCGAGCCGTCGCGCATACTGTTGAAAGACCTGGAGCGGGAATACTACCGCCTGCAGTTTCTCGTCGACGTGAAGTCGGAGCTCCTCATGAAGGAGATGGAGGTGTCGATGAAGGCGGGCGAGATTGTGGGCAAACTCTACGACGCGCTCATCAGCCAATACGACGCCGACGACCCGGAGTCGCTCCGATACCTGAATATCCTGTGCGTGCGCCTGGTGTTCTGCCTCTATGCCGAGGATGCGGGCGTGTTTGGCCGGCACAATCAGTTTCACGACTACCTCGCCCAGTTTGACACCTCCTTCATGCAAATGGCGCTGGCGCAGCTCTTCGACACGCTCAATACGCCTTCCGACAAGCGGAGCAAGTATCTCAACCCCACCCTTGCCGCCTTCCCCTACACCAACGGCGGCCTCTTCGCCGAAGTGATTGACATGCCGCAGTTTACCGACGAACTGCGCAATACCCTCCTGCAGCACGCCTCGCTCGACTTCGACTGGAGCGAAATCTCGCCTACCATCTTCGGCGGGGTGTTCGAGAGCACCCTCAACCCCGAGACACGCCGTTCGGGAGGCATGCACTATACCTCTATCGAGAACATCCACAAGGTGATAGACCCTTTGTTTTACTCCGCCCTGCAGGCCGACTTTGCCCGCTGCATGGAGGAGACCAACGTAAAGAAACGCCTGCGTGCCCTGCACGAGTTGCAAGACCGTATGGCGGCATTGCGCTTCTTCGACCCAGCCTGCGGTTCGGGCAACTTCCTCACGGAAACTTACCTCTCGCTGCGCCGTCTGGAGAACGAGATCATCAAGCGCATATACAGTGTGGAGACGTTCGACGCCTTCGACAACCCCATCAAGGTGAACATCCACCAGTTCTACGGCATCGAAATCAATGACTTCGCCGTCACCGTAGCCACCACTGCCCTCTGGATTAGCGAGGCGCAGATGATGGCGGAAACGGAGAAAATCATCCACCACGACATCGACTTCCTGCCCCTCAAGAGCTATGCCAACATCCACGAGGGCAACTCCCTCCGCATCGACTGGGAGAGCGTCTGCCCCAAGGAGAAGCTGGATTACATTATCGGTAACCCGCCGTTTGTGGGAGCACGCTTGATGAGCGAGAGCCAGAAGGCGGACATGATAGCCGTCTTCGGCGAAAAATGGAAGAATGTGGGCAACATCGACTATGTGGGGGCTTGGTACAAGCGTGCCGCCGACTACATGAGGGGCACCCAAGTGGAAGCCGCCCTTGTATCCACCAACTCCATTTCGCAGGGCGAGCAGGTGGCAAACCTCTGGCAACCACTCTTTGCCGACGGCATCCGCATCAACTTTGCCCATCGCACTTTCCGTTGGGACAGCGAGGCTTCGCTCAAAGCCCATGTTCATGTGGTGGTCGTAGGATTCTCCTACGTGGAACACAAGGCGAAGTATCTCTTCGAGAACGGACAAGCAAAGGAAGTGTCGCACATCAATACTTATCTGATAGAAGCCCCCGACACCTTTATATATAGCAGGAGCAAGTCGCTTTGTGACGTGCCTAAGATAGGCATTGGCAATAAGCCGATAGATGGTGGCAACTATCTCTTCGAGAAGGAAGAGATGGAGGCATTTATCCAAAAAGAGCCAAAGGCAACCGACTTATTCCATCCTTGGTATGGTTCGGTGGAGTTTATCCATCAAAAGCCCCGTTATTGCTTGTGGCTCGGCGACTGTTCGCCAAAGGAAATCAAGGAGATGCCGCTTTGTTATGAGCGGGTGGAGAATGTGAGAAAAGTGCGACTGGCAAGTTCCAGTGCAGGCACTCGTAAACTCGCCGATACTCCTACACGTTTTCATGTAGAGAATATGCCCGATGGCGATTCTATCATAGTTCCAAAAGTATCTTCGGAAAAGCGCAAGTATGTGCCGATGGGATTTATATCTAAGGGAACATTTGCCAGCGACCTTGTGTTTCTTATCCCCAACGCCACCCTCTACCATTTCGGCATATTGGAGAGCAACGTCCACATGGCATGGATGCGTGCGGTGTGCGGTCGATTGAAGAGCGACTACCGCTACAGCAAGGACATCGTGTACAACAACTTCCCCTGGCCCGACCCCTCGTCCGACCTCCGGGCGAAGATAGAGCAGGCGGCGCAAGCCATCCTCGATGCGCGGGCCTTGTATCCCGACTCCTCGCTAGCCGACCTCTACGACCCCACGCTGATGCCTAAGGAGCTGCTGCAGGCCCACCGCCAGAACGACCGCCTCGTGATGCAAGCCTACGGCTTCAGCCCCAAGATGACGGAGAGCGAGTGCGTGGCCGCCCTCTTCCGTCTCTACACCACCCTGTAGTAGGTGCAGTAAGAATGTAGTAGCCGACGATTGTATCGTCGGAACAGCAACAAAACAAAAAAACATCATCCCTCGTCCTCGGAAAGGGTAAAAACAGACTGCCGCAGGCAAAGGATGTAGAATTTAGAGGCGTTACGCGTGTTTGTCCCTCCTCAATTCCTAATTCCTAATTTCTAATTCCTAATTAAGTCTTACGTCTTAGTTTCCGTCGTCACAACCGGTTACAGTGCCCAGATGACCAGACCGGCGCTGATGATGATGCCCGTGACGAGGAGGTCGATGAGGCAGAACCCCATGATGTCCTTGGCATCGAGTTTGGCGATGGCCAGGGCCGGGATAGCCCAGAAAGGCTGGATGAGATTAGTCCAAGCATCACCCCAGGCGATAGCGGTGCCTGTGAGTCCGGGGTCAACGCCCAGGTTGGCGCCAGCGGCAAACATGATGGGTGCTTGTATAGCCCAGTGCCCGCCGCCCGACGGCACGAACATATTGAGCACAGCCGCACAGATAAAGGTGAGCAACGGATAGGTGGCAGGGGTGGAGATGGAGATGCAAGCATTGCTGATGACGGTGCCGAAGCAGATGCCGCTCGCCCCGACACCAGTGATGATGCCCATGATGCCGGCATAGAACGGGAACTGCAAGATGATGCCCGCCGCGCCGGAAGCCGCCCGCGTGAATGCATGCACGTATGCCAACGGAGTGCCGTGCAGCAAGATGCCTAAGAACAAGAAGAGCATGATGACACTGCCCAAGTCGAACGAGCCGCCGCGGAAGCCCAGATGAATGACCAGATAGCTGAAGCCTGCCAATGCTACAATCCAAGCCAGCGCTTTGGAGTGCTCCATACGCTGCGCTGGGGTGATGCTCGCCTTGTCGGGCTTTGTTTCAACCACATTCTCCTCCTCCAGCAAGGCGGGGTCAACCGTTACCACATCCTGCTTGGGGTGCATCAGGGTGTTGGTGACGACGATGGCCACAATGACCAATGCCACGATGACCAAGTTGTGGGGGTCTAAGATGGTTTGCGACACAGGCACCGGACTGGTGAGCACGCCGTTTGTGGCTTTGGTGAGCGACTCGCCCGGGGTGGCCATGGTCAGGGGGATGGAACCCGACAAGCCGGCGTGCCACACCACAAAACCGCTGTAGGCCGAAGCTATCAGCAGCCGGTAGTCAACGCCCCGCATGCGGCGGGCAATCTCTTTGGCGAAGATGACGCCCACGATAAGGCCAAAGCCCCAGTTGAGCCAGCAGGCTACGGCCGAAACAGCCGTCACCAGCGCAATGGCCGCAGAGGGGTTCTTGGGAATGCCGGCCAGCGCACTGATGCCCTTTTTGACGGCAGGCGCCGCCGCCAACGTGGAACCGCAGACTAACACTAAGGCCATCTGCATGGCAAAAGCCAACAGATTCCAAATGCCGCCGCCCCAATGCTCGATAACCTCAACAGGAGTCTGATGGCAGATGGGCATCGCAAGGCACGCAGCCACAATGGTGAGAATAATAGCGAAGATGAAAGGCTCGGGCAACCAACGTTGCACTAATTTGACGCAAAATTTAATCATAACAGTAAATGTTTAGTTCGCTCTTTATGAGCATTGTCAAATGTCAAAAAAAACGTGCAAAAATACTTTTTCTGTCTTTTTGTCAGCATATTTTTCTGGACTATTTAGAATCCGGATTGCGGCAGACACAACCTGACAATTGCTACACAGGGTTATAAGGCAGTTTTGCTGTTTTCCATATACAGCAAACGGGGCAGCCGCCTGGCCGCCCCGTTGTTGTTATGATGATGAAAATCAGTCGTTAGTTGGCTCTTCTGACACATCTTACGCTATATCCCATGCCTTTCATCTTGTTCTGATAAAGGGCTTGAGGACAATAGTAAGAGACGTTCATGCAATTAGCCTCGCTTGCCGTTGCGTTCTCACATGACCAGAAGAAGGTTTCGCCCAGCAGGTTGAGGTACTTGCCCGTGAACGTGTCGTAGTAGCCGGCAGCCACAGCCTTGAAGCCTGTAGCGTCGGTGCCGGCAGCGCCAGGCAGCCACATCGACTCGTCGGTGGTCTTCACACCGCTCATGTCAGCCACGCTGGAGGTGGCAGTCTGCATAACAGAAACAGCAGGAACAGCCCAGCCCTCAGGACATACGCCCTGAACGTAAGTCATGTTGCTCTGCGGATCGGTGATGGTGGCAGGTACGGCTGCATCGTTGCCCTCCATGACGTTCATAGCGGAGTACCAGGTGTAGAGACGGCCGAACTTGGCAATGTTCTCGTCGGCGTTCGGATACTCGTTGCTGGTGTAGCCGTTGGCAGAGGCAATGGCAGTGCCGTTGCTGTATTTGGTGGACTTGAGGTTGCTCTTGGTCCAGCATTCGCAGCCTATGCGGACGGTTTCATAAACGTTGCCGTCAGCGTCGGTGGCGGTGATGCCGTTGCCGCAGGCGGGGTAGTTGACGATGTATTTCTTGTCAAAGCTTACCTGGTTGCCGCAAGGGTCAGTCACCGTCCAGGTGATGACTTCGGTGCCGGGTGCAAGGCGTCCCAGCAGCGCGCCTGAATTATAGGTGCTGCTGGCGTTGTTGGTGATGACAAGGCTGTTTGCCCATTCTGTGATTGCCGTGGTGATATTAGGTGTGGCAATGTGGAGCAGCGTGTCGCAAGCGCCGTAGTAGAGGGTGGCGACCACGTCGGCGTCATCGTAGGTAATCGCGCCGGTGTTGGCAATGCTCGGCTTGACGGTGAGAGCGAACTCAAACGGCTCGCCCGTGCAGTCAAAATCAGTGCCCGTCTGGTACGGCGTTACCGTATAGACTACCGTTGCAGAGGCCAGGCCGCTGTTGGTGAGGCTGGCTGCACTGAAAGCGGTGGCACGCGTGGCAGTGTTGTCAACTGCGCCGGCAATGTTGCCCGGGTTGGATTTCACCGTCCAGGTGAAAGATCTCTCGAAACCGGCATTGTAAGCCGATGATGGTGTGAAACTCTTGGTGTACCCGGTGGTGGTGGCGCAGATGTTGTCTGAAGCATTGTTGTATTCAGGAACAAGCGGGGCAAAGCGGAGGGTTGTGGAGCCGGTGCCGGTGCATCCGTAAGAATCGGTAACCGTGACACTATAAACAGTGCTCGACCAGTCGGTATAGGAAGCGACGGCAGTGTTGTAAGGAACTTCCACGCTTGCAGTATTGCCGAGGTCGTTAGACCAAACGTAGGTGCAGGTGCCCGCAGGGGTGACGTTGGCTGTCAACGTGGCTTTGTTGCTTTGGCAGAGGTTGTTGTTGTCGGATGTGACCGTGACAACAGATTTGTGAAATTTAACGATGATTTTGACCGTCTGAGTGGAAACGTTGCCGCATGCATCGCTCACGGTGATGCCGTCAATAGTGACGTCTTCTGTGATTTCAGCGCCAACGGCAGGGACAATAGCGCCGGCAGGGTAAGCTGCCGTGAAGACACCCGTGCAGCCCGACATGGTTGCGGGGTACTTAAACTTGCTTGCCACGTAGGTCAGCACGTCGGGCATGATATTCTTGCAGCCCGTTTCGATAGTGGCACTGATGGTTTCGGTGTTGCTGATGTTGGCATAATATGCAGACTCCGGAGCCGCGCCCGTAGCGTAGGTAAACTCGGCTGTTAAGGTCTTTGAGCAGCCCGTTTCGCCGTCAGTGACGGTACAATCGTAAGTGTAAGTGACGCCGCAGGTGGCTGCAAGCGTCAGCGTGCTGGTTGTAGAGGACTCCCCGTTGCAATTCCATCTGTAGGTGGGGTCGGTCACGTTGGTGGTGCTGGCCACGACGGTAAAGTTACCTGTGGGGCAGCTGCCCTCCGTTACGGTCATCGTGAAATCAGGCGAGGCTTGTACCTTAACCTGATAGGTGCTGTTGGCGTAGATGGTGCAGCCTGTGCCGATGGTGATGTAGAAGCGGTACTCCACATCTTCCGTCAAATTGGTGAGGGTCTCGCTGTAGGTGGTGCCGGTGGCGGCAAGGTTTGTCCAATCACCTGTGCCCACTCTCTTCTGCCAGTGGATGGTTTCGGTGCGGGTGGTGTTGGCCGAGATGTTGACATTGTAATTGTTGCCTTCGCAAACCTTTACGGGGCTTGTCGCAGCGGCCGTGATAGTGCCCGGATTGATGGTGCCGGGGTGTGTTAAAACTACGGCCGACGTGTATTGGGTAGCGCAGCCCGGGTAGGTATAGCCGCGGGTGTAGGAGCCGGAGGCGTTGGCTGCATAATACTCGGCATTGGCGTCGGTGATGGTTGTTGTGCCGTTGCGCCACGAGTAGGTGCCGCCTGCCGGTGTGCCTGCCGTGCTGCCGGTAATTTCGGCGATAGAGTCGGTTGCGGTGCATGTCCAGTTGCTAGCTGCAATGGCGCCGGCTGTTACCGAAGAGCAGATGCTGGTGTAGGTGATGCATACAAGGCCCTGTGCGCCAGCACCGCCAGTTTTAGGACCAGACACTGTAGTAGCTGTTACGCATCCGCTGCCGCCGCCGCCGTAAGTGCTGCCGTCATTGCCATCGTTGGCTCCGATATGTGATACAAGTCCTGCACCGCCATTGCCGCTGTTAGGGCTGGTGGTTGTGCCTGCTGTACCGCCATTATCTGGACTTAAATCCCATATTGAAGAACGACCACTTTTTCCGTTGCCGCCGTTGCCGCCGTTGCCGAGTGCGCCCGCTGCTGCGCCGCCGCCGCCAGAACCAGCCCAATTGCCGTTGCTTCCGTTGCCGCCGTTGCCGCCGCTGTATTTAATTGTGCCTATGCAGGCAGAGGCTTGTCCGCCATTGCCGCCCGTAGTGCCGCTGGCGTTGCTGCCGCCCACGGCTTTTACGAGTATGTTGCCGTTGCCAATTACCTGGCTGGCAGCACCTTGACCGCCTACCGTTACCGTGAGGCTTTGGCCCGGGGTTACGTTGACAATTGAACTGGCGTATGCGCCGCCGCCGCCGCCACCGCCGCCGTTAGGACCGGGGGTCATATCGGCACCCTTGCCGCCGCCGCCCCAACACTCAATGGTGACAGAGGTCACGTTGGCCGGAACTGTCCAAGCAGTGCTCGCCGTAAATGTTTTTGTTGTGGTGCTCTGCGCGGAGACCGTCCCCGCTGCGAACCACGCTATACAACAGACTATCAGTCCGCTGTATAAGATTGTTTTTAAATGTTTCATAGTAAATGATATTGATTAGTTATGAATTAGATTCCAAGATACTACATTATAAAACGAAGCGGCAAAAATATGATTTTTTTCCACACAAATTCAAGTGGCAAAGTTATAAAAAACATGCGCCGGGAAATCGAAAGAAAGCGCTTTTTGCGGCGTGAGATTCTTGTTTCCCTATAGTTGCAGACTATACAGCAGTATGTCTAAACTATCAAAATACGCCGAGAATAACGCATTGCCTTTTCATTCACCCTGCTGAAGTCAATCAGCAAATATGAATCATATTCATTCTTGCCAACACGTCTGGTCCCCTCTGTCAGCAGAGCTGCATCACATTTTCTATTTTACTTCCAATCAAGCAGTTGTTGGTGTATTTATCATTTCTTACAATCATATTTTGCACATTTTCGAGAAACTTGCCACAATTGCGGCGGCTTGCAAAACAAAAAAAACGGAGAGGTTCAAAGCATCTCTCCGTTTTGTTTCAAGGCTGTGAAATCTGCAAAGGTCAGACGTTTTTGTCGGTCATTTCCTCTGCATTCCACACGAAAGCGCGCAGACCCTGCTGCTCGGCGGTAAGGTCGAGTTCGTGGAGGTCTTGGAGGAGAGGTTTCACCTTCTCGTCAGCCACAAACATCAGGATAGCGGAGTTGAGCGTTGGCCAGGCGTGGCTGCCGTAGTGGGGTTCGCCGTCGTCGGAACCGCGGCCTTGGACCTCATTCCAGAATGTGAATCCGCGGATCTGGTTTTTCTCCAGCACAGCCATCACCTCGTCGTAGAAGGCCTGATAGAATGATATGAATACTGCTTTCATTTTTTTCAGTTTTAAGATTTGACATTATGTGAGATTGACGCCTTCGAGTCTGTTGCGTTCCTTGCGGGCGGCGCGGCGTTTGGCGCCTTTGTCTGACCATTCCACAAACTTGCTGAACATTACGGGAATCAAAATCAGCGTCACCAGCGTAGAAATTGACAAGCCCCAAGCGACAACCATACCCATCGAGTTCCACATCTCGGCGCCTTCACCCTTGTCGAGTGCCAACGGTATCATACCCAGCACCGTCGTCAGGGTAGTCATGAGAATAGGACGCAGACGGGAGCGGCCGCCGGCAACAACAGCCTCCTTGATGCTCATGCCGCGCTCGCGGCAGAGGCTCGTGTAATCTACCAGCACAATGCCGTTCTTGACCACAATGCCCACCAACATCATAATGCCGATGAGGGCCATAATGCCCAACGCCGTATTCGTCACGGCCAGACCGATCAGCACGCCCGTGAGGGCAAACGGGATAGAGAACATGATGACGAAAGGATAGGTGAACGACTCGAACTGTGCGGCCATCACCACATATACCAACATGACAATCAAGGCAATGAGCACAAACATATCGCCAAAGGCATCCTGCTGGTCTTCGTAGGTGCCGCCGATCTTGTAGTCGAGCGTGCTCGGGATATCCATCTGGTCAAGTTCATTTTGGGCGGCTGCCACGATTTCGCTCAACACAGCGTCCTTGCCGACCATACACGACACTTTCACCATACGTTCACGGTCTTTACGCTCAATGGAGGGCGGAGTGTAGGTTTCCACCACCTGCCCCACGTCGCCCACGCGGATGCCCTTGCCTTGAGAATTGTACATCAGGATATTCTCAACGGCTTTCACATCGTTGCGGAACTCGGGAGCGTAACGCACTCGGATGTTGTACTCGTCGCCGTCCTCGCGGAAATAGGAGGCTGTGTAGCCGTTGAAGCGGTTTCGCACATAACTTGCGGCCGTCGTGGAGTTGAGCCCGTTCTCGGCCAGTTTGCGGCGGTCAAGCGCCACCGAAAGTTCCGGAGTATATTCGTCACGGCTGATCGTCACCTCCGTGCAGCCTTTCACATTCCGCATACGGTTGGCCAACTCGGCAGCAAAATTGTCTGTGGTAGTGAAATCATAGCAATACAACTCTATGTCAACAGACGACATGCCGCCCATGCTGCCCTGTCCGGTTGACACCGTATAGGAATTGATCTCGATATGATTGCGCATAATGTCGCGGATGCCGTCGGCAACCTCCGTAATCGACTCTTTTCTTTCGGTCTTCTTGTAAAGCCGGATATTGAAAGAGAGCAGGTAGGTGCCGTTGTCGCTCATCAAGCTGAACGTATTGTCCTCATCGGGCTGGCCTACAGAGTAGTTGACCGTCTTGACGGCATCGGGATACTTGTTGCGGATCTCATCCACCAACTGGTCGCCCAGCTCCTTGGTAATCTCCACACGCGTACCGATAGGCAATTTGACCGTCGCGCTCAAACGGGCGTTGTCCTGTGTGGGGAAGAACTCGGTAGGGATAACCTTGAGCAAGGCAAGGCTGCAGATGAAAGCGGCAAAAGCAATGGCAATCACCGTTTTCCTGTGATTGACGCTCCAGGTCAACATACGGGCATAGCCTTCGTCGAGTTTGCCGAGGAAGCGTTCAATAGGACCATAGATTTTTTCAAACCATTTGCTCTTTTTGGGGTTCTTTTTCAGCAACAATGATGACAGCATCGGCGTCAGGGTCATAGCCGCCGCCAACGAAACCGTAATCACAATAGTGACAATCCAGCCCAGCTGTTTGAACAACACGCCCGACATGCCCGTAAGGAATGTCAGCGGCAAGAACACGGCGATGATGACCAACGTAGAAGCCACGATAGAAAGATAGACCTCGTTGGTGGCGAAGATAGCCGCCGCCTTAGGCTTGGAACCACGTTCGATATGGGTAGTGATGTTTTCGAGCACCACGATAGAGTCATCGACCACCAGACCGATGGCAATACTGAGGGAAGAGAGCGAAATGATGTTCAATGAATTGCCAGTCAGGAGCAGATAGATGAATGCCGCCACCAAAGACACGGGCACCACCAACGCCACAATGAGCGTGGCACGCCATCTTCCCAAGAAAAAGAGCACCACCAGCACCACCAGCACCAGAATGATGATAATCGTCTCCTCGAGGCTGCTGATTGTGTTCGTGATGTTGTCGGAGTTGTCCACCAGAATGCTCAACTGCACATCGGCCGGAAGCGACTCCTGAATTTCCGGCAACTGCGCTTTTACCTTGTTGGCAATCTGCACCGTATTGGCGCCTGACTGTTTCTGGATGATGATCATAGCGCCGCGCGTGCCGTCCGTATAGGTTTCCTGCATACGTTCCTGCAGCGTGTCATTGACCGTGGCCACATCTCTCAAATAGATATCCTTGTTGCCGTAACTGCCCACTACAATGTCTTCCATCTCGTCGGCGCTTTCAAACTCGCCATCTACACGCATGGAGTAGGTTTTCGTGCCCACGTCCATAACACCTAACGACACATTCCGGTTTTCGGCGCCCAGCACCGAAGCGATGCCCTCAATGGTCAAGTTGTAGGATTCCAGCTTATAGGGGTCGCAATAGACCTGAATTTCGCGCTGCGGGGCGCCCGACACAGACACGGCGCCAACACCGCTGATTCGGCTCAAAGGCGAAGCCACTTTGTCGTCAAGAATCTTGTAAAGTGCCTGCGTGCTCTGGTCCGACTTCACCGAAAGCATCACAATCGGCATATCGTCGGCGCTGAACTTGAACAGGTAAGGTTCGTTGGCATCGTCGGGCAGAGACGAGGACACCATATCCAACTTGTCGCGGACATCGTTTGTCTTCTCGTCTATATCCACACCATACTCAAATTCCAGATACACGATAGAATAGTTCTCGCGTGACTCTGAGGTGATGTGTTTCAAGTCGCTCAAAGAGTTGAGCGTGTTCTCGATCGGCTTCGACACATTGTCCTCGATGTCTTCAGCGCTTGCGCCGCTATAGACCGTCATAACCATAATGGTGTTTCCATCCATGTGCGGGAAGAGGTCGATAGGCAACTTAGTCATAGAAAACACACCGAGGATGACGATGGCGATGTAAATCAGCCCCGTCATGATCGGCCGTTGGACGGATTTCTGATATAAACTCATTGTATTACCGTTTTAATTAGTTTTCAACTTTCACTTCCATGCCGTCTTTGAGGCGCGAAAGACCTGTAGTGGCAAGTATATCACCGTCTTCTGCGCCGGACAGCAGTTCATATTTGGTGCCGATGTGTCGGCCGGTCTGAATCTGGCTGAGTTTCACCTTGCCGTCTTTGTAGATATAAACGTAACGGTTGCCCGAGCCCTGCTGTCTGTAGATAGCCTCGTCGGGAATCACCACATGGTTGTAAGTGCCGAGGTTCACCGTGACGCGGGCATACATGCCAGGGCGCACCCTTGCGTCTGTGTTGGGTATCTGAACCTCAACAGGGAACGTGTGTGTAGTGC
>CAVIPZ010000012.1:0-18226 GCA_963644715.1 bacterium
GTCCGTGATGCTTGTGCCGAAGGTCTCGCCGTAGCTGCTGCCGTGGCAGAGGCTCTGGTTTTCAGGAACGTTCATCACCACCTCAGGCATAATCAGTATGGTCTGTTCCTTGCGTGTCTCGTTGCCGCAGAGGTCCGTCACAATCCATTTCCTCGTGATTGTGCTGACGCTTGTTGCGGAGATGTCTTCGCTGTCGGTGTGCGTCACCGAGAGGTCGGCGACTGCCGTGCAGTTGTCGGAGAGGTTTGTAGGCTCGCCCGTGTGTGCAGGATCGCTGCTTTCGGTGTGGCAGATCCTGACGTTTGCAGGCACTGTGAAGTCAGGAGCCTCGGTGTCTGTCACTGTGAAGGTTGCGCTCTCGGTCACAGTGCAGCCCTTGCGGTCCGTAACCTTGGCGGTAACGCTGTAGGTGTGTCCGCAGTCGTTTGCGCCCTGCTTGTTCACCGTGGTGGCGGCGGCGTCGATGGCAGTGGCGTCGCCGCTCCATGCGTAGTGGTAGCCGCCGTTGCCGCCCGTGGCGTTCACGCTGACGGCGTGGCTGCTGCGGTTCGGGCAGAGGTCTGCCAGCGTGGTCAGCGTGGCGGCCAGCACGTCAGGCTGACTGACGGTGAAGTTCTGGCTTGCGGAGCATCCCAGTGAGTCGCTCACGGCGATGGTGTGCGTGCCCGGCGTGAGAGCGGAGAGCTCAATCGGGGAATTGCTGCCTGCTGCTGCGCCGCCGTCAAGCGTGTAGGTGTATCTCGGAGTCATGGCCTCTTTGCCGCCCGTCACCGTGATGGTGGCCAGGCCGTCGCCGGCCCCGTTGCAGGTCACGTCGGTGACGTTGGCATTGGTGATGGTGAGCGTGTTCCAGATTTTCATGCTGCCGTCGGTGACGTTGAAGGTCACGGCGCCGAAGTTCTGGTTGAGGTTCGTGAACTGTCCCGGCTGCAGGTTCATGCCGTACTCGCCGACAAACGACTTGGTGATGGTGGATTCGCCGCTGAAGCTGAAGTCTGACTTGGTGTAGAGGTTCAGCGGGTCATTGATGTCCACGTCGTAGCCGTGGACGGTGTGGCTGTATGTGTCGTAGCAGAACTCGCCCTTGTGTCCCGTGATGGTCACGATGACAGGCTGTGCTGCGCGGTTGATGGTCAGCTTGCCGGGGACGTAGGTTATGGTGTAGTTGCCGGTCACGTCGTTGCCCGCGGCGTCCTTGATGACGGCGCTGCCCGGAACGAGCTCGCCCGGATAGGTGCCGGCCTCTTTCCTGCTGCCCGTGATGGCCACGCTTGCAATCTCTTGGCCTGCTGCCAGGCTGCCGGAGCTGCTGTAGCCGTCCTCGCCGTGGAACTGGCCGTCATAGTTGTAGGTTGCGTCGTTGGCGGTGATGGTCAGCGGACGGCTGGTCACCGTCAGCGTGCCGCTCACGGTGTCGATGCAGTAGTCGGCAAGGGAGGTGTTGGCGCCCGCTGACCAGCTGAACGTGTTGCGCTTCGAGCCTACGGCGGTGATGCTTGCGAAGTCAGAGTATGTGAACGACTCGCCGGCAACGAAGCCGCTGCCCGTGGCCGTGATGTTGTGGTCCGTCAGTGCCGTGCCGTCGTACACCCTAGAGGATGTGCCCGACGTCAGCTTGACGTCGCGGCAGGTCACTGCAAGGGTGTATCCGCACGTCTTGGAGGCGTAGTTGGCAAGCTCGGCCTTCACCTTCACCTCCTGCGTGCCCTTGTGCGTGATTGACGGGGCGGTAGTGTTCCATGTCAGGCCGTTGTCGGTGCTGTAATAGACGGCCGGAACGTTGCCGTCGCTGGCCGTGGCCGTGGCCGTCGGCTGCAATGCCGTGCCGTCGTACATCTTCGTGACGTCAGTGCCGCTCGGGCAGGTCAGCTCAAGGTCGTCCGTGTTGGTCGTCACCGTCAGCGTGCCCGTGCCCGTCGTGATGCAGTAGTCAGATGCCTGCGTGTTGCCGTTGAGCGTGTAGCTGAACGTGTTGGAAATCGTGCCCACGGCGGTGATTGTGCCCGTGTAGCTGTAGGATGCGCCCTCGCCCGTCACGAAGCCGTCGCCCGTCACGTTCACCTTGTGGTTGGCCAATGCCGTGCCGTCATACACCTTGGAGGAGTCTCTCGAGGTGATGGCGACGTTGCGGCAGGTCACCGCGATGGTGCCGTAGGCCGTGCTTACGTTCGTGTAGTTGGATGCGTTCTCAAGCGTGTAGCTGAACGTGTTGTTGTGGTCCGCGTTCTCGCCTACGTGCGTGATGCTGGCCGGTGCGCTGACGGTCACCTTGTCGCCCGTAGGCAGCGTGAAGACCTTGCTCGTGGCGTCGGCCGTTGCTGCCGTGCCGTTGTAGGTCACGCTGTAGGCTTCCTGGCTGTGAGATGTGCCGTCGTACTTCCATTCGGCGCTGCCCGAGGCGATGACCAGGGCGTTGGTGTTGCTCATAATCCGCTGGGTGGTGGATATGGTCACCGTGTAGTTGCTGATGCCCTTTTGGGTAGCAAAGGCCTCGGTGACGGTTGCGGTGTTGGTAGCAGCCGTGTTGGAGTAGGTATAATTACCGGCTGCAACGCCGTCGGTGACTACCTTGCCGGCAGTCATGGCATCGCCGGTCACAAGACCCGTGACGATGACGGTTGCATCTTCTTTGTCGTATGCTGTCTCGAGCACGGTGCCGTCGTAGTTCTTGCTGTCAACCATAACGATGGTGAGCGCTTTCGGATTGATGGTCAAGGTGCCGTCGACAATCTGGAACTTCACGTTGGTGAAGTTGGTGTTGGTGTTGCTGAAGTCGGTGGAGAGCAATCCCATATCGTAAACGCCTGCGGCGATGCCGCTCACGGTGTCGTGGCTGCTGACGGTATGGGTGAAATCGGCCGTGGTGTAAAGCGGATTGCTGATGCTGGTGACCGTGTAGCCCGTCACTTTGTGCGCATTTCCGTCGTACTCGTAGGTGCCGCTGTTCTCCGTAATGGTCACGACAACCTCTTCCGTTACGGGCGTCACCGTCAGCGTGCCCGTGCCCGTCGTGATGCAGTAGTCGGATGCCTGCGTGTTGCCGTTGAGCGTGTAGCTGAACGTGTTGGAAATCGTGCCCACGGCGGTGATTGTGCCCGTGTAGCTGTAGGATGCGCCCTCGCCCGTCACGAAGCCGTCGCCCGTCACGTTCACCTTGTGGTTGGCCAATGCCGTGCCGTCATACACCTTGGAGGAGTCTCTCGAGGTGATGGCGACGTTGCGGCAGGTCACCGCGATGGTGCCGTAGGCCGTGCTTATGTTCGTGTAGTCGGCCGCGTTCTCAAGCGTGTAGCTGAACGTGTTGTTGTCGGCCGCGTTCTCGCCCACGTGCGTGATGCTGTCCGGTGCGCTGACGGTCACCTTGTCGCCCGTAGGCAGCGTGAAGACCTTGCCCGTGGCGTCGGCCGTTGCTGCCGTGCCGTTGTAGGTCACGGTGTAGGCTTCCTGGCTGTGCGACGTGCCGTCGTACTTCCAGCTGTTGCTGCCCGAGGCGATGACCAGGGCGTTGGTGTTCGGCTTGATGGTCTGCGTGATGTCGTAAGTGACGTTGTAGTTTGCTATGCCTTTTTCAGTGCCGAAGGCTGTTGTGATGACAGAAGTGCCCGCGTCATCGGTGTAGGTGCCCGAATGTGCACTGATGGTTGACACCATACCCGCATTCAGAGCGTCGCCCTCCACAAGACCCGTAGCGGCAACTTTGCCCGTCTCGTTGAACTGGTTCTGAATCTTTTGTCCGTCGTACATTTTCTCGTCAACGACAACGATCTGCAGATCTTTCTTGTTGATGGTGAGAAGTCCGTCGATGGTCTGGACGTTGAATTGGCTGGTCACGTCATTGCCGTTCTCGTCAAGAACCCTGGCGGTGCCCGTTACGGTGCTTGTGTAGGTGTTGGCATTGGTGCCAGTGGCGGTGGCGGTGAGGCCGTCAACCGTGTAGGTCTTGCCGTTGACTACGAATGTGAGGTTCTCGAAACCGGAAACGTTCTGTTCTGTGCCAGTGAAAGTCACGGTCTTGCTGTTGGCCTTGACGGTGATGGCGTAACGTTCAGTGCGGTCGGTGATGGTGACTTTGCCCGGAACGAGGGTGATGGTGTAGTTGGCAGTCACGTTATCCGTGCCTCTCTTGATGACGGCGCTGTTCGGGGTGATGACGGTCGGGGTTTCGCCCTCAATCGTGCGCGCACCGGTGATGGTGATGTCGGAGATGCTTTCGCCGCTGGCAAGCGTGCCGGCGCTGACGGTGTAGGTGGGCACGGCTTCGCTCCAACTGTGCTCATAGCCGTCGTACTCAGTGGTTACGCTGCCTGCGGTGAGGGTAATGGCGCGCGGATTCACCGTGAGCGTGCCCTTGGTGGCAACGGTGTTGTAGTAGCAAGTGATGTCGTCGCCGCCGCGGGTTACGGTGTAACTGGCAACGGTGTTGTCAGAGCTTCCCTTTTCGGTCTGCGTGCCGCTGATGGTTGCAGTCACTACGTCGCCGTTTGCCAAGGTGGCGCTGCTGCCGGCATCGACGGTGTAGGTCTCTGTGCCGAAGGTGACGGTGTAGCCTCCGTCGGCAAGCACGGTGCCGTCATAGACTTTGCTGTTGGTGTTGGCCGTTACGGTGAGGTTGTCGCTGATCTGCTCGATGTTGACGGCAGAGGCGGTGCTCACTTCGCAGCCGTCGGCATCCTTTACGGTAAGGGTATAGGCGCCGTCAGGCAGGCCGACGATGGTGACGATTGACGGATCTGCGCTCAAGTTCTTGCTGCCCGAAACCGCACCGCTGTAAGTGAGCGTGTAACCGGGCGTTCCCTTGCTGACGGTGAGGTTGATGAAGCCGTCGTCCTGCCCGTAGCAACGGCTGCCGTAGTTGGTGACGGCAAGCTGTACGCGCTCGGGTATGGTTACCGTAACGGTCTTGGTGGCAGAATGTCCGCATTTGTCGGTCACGGTGACGGTTACCTCAGTGTTGGCGGTGATTGTGGTGCCGGCGGCAGGACTCTGTGTGACAGTCAAATCCTCACGTGCCGTGCAGGCATCCGATGATTTGGCCCTGACCTGTGCGGTATAGTCGGGAACGGTATAAACACATGCTGCAACATTGGCTTTTGTATTCTCGACAGTGAAATCCTCGATTACCGGTGTGCTATTCTCGTTCAGCGTTACGGTGTAAACCCATGTGGCAGTCTTGCCTGCGCAGTCGGTGTATTCGTAGGTGTATGTTCTGGTGCCGTTGCAGGTCAGCGGTGAAGGGTTATCTTCCGTGCTCTTGAGGGTGGCGGTGAGTTCGTTGCCGCAGACATCTTGGGCCTTAGGCACGGCAGCGGTTCCAGGAGCGGCCACGTCAGCAATGCAGTTGACGGTGGTGGCAGTTTCATAACCCTCCGAAAGGACGGTAGGATTGCTGGTGTGCTGTACCTGATAGATGAGTTTGCGGGTCTTCACGGAAGCTTCTGTTCCGGCTTGGTCATTATAAGTATAGGTATATTCGATAGTTCCCTCGCAGTTGTCCGTAACGGTGTTGGCGGTCTGGGCTACGGTAGGGGTCAATGTGCGGCCGCAGCCGTCTTTCACAGTTGCCATGTCCTTCTGTACGGCATCGGCAACGCACTGCACTTGCAGCGTGCTGTCGGAGACCACGGTCCATGCAGGCACCTCAACGGTGATGTCGCCGCCGACTTGGCTGCCGGTGCAGCCGTCAGCATCTGCAGTCACCTCTACGGTGTAGTGGTAGGTGCCCATGACAGGCGTTGCAGGAATGGTGACGGTGATCGCGTCATTGGTGCCGGCTGCCACGTTGCTGTGCGTGAAGGTCTCTCCGTTGAAAGTCCACTTGGTGCTGTAGCTGTTCACTATGCCGTTGAATGTGGGCGTGATGTTGACGGTGCCCACGTTGGAGCAATAAGGGCCATAGTTGGAGGCAGTGATGCCGATTTCCGGGTTTACGGTGACGGCCACAGCAATGGGCACTGCAAATCCGGTGCTGGTACAAACGCCGCTGGTGGCGGTCACGGTGTAGGTGAGGGTCTGGCGTGCGTCGGTGTTGTTGGTGAGGTTCTCGTCGTGGATGCTGCTCTGGTCGGTGCCGGCATTGCCGCTCACTTGCGTGCTGGTGCTTGCAGGCGCGTTCCAAGTGTAGGTTACCGTGCCCGTGCCGCCCGTTACGGTAGGCACAATGTCGAACGAGCCACCGCTACAGACGGGCTTTTCACGGGTGTAGTTGCTGATTACAAGGTTGTTGTCGAGTTCAACTTGAGTGGTAGCGGTCTTGACGCAGCCGTCAGCGTCGGTAACGGTGACGGTGTAGTTGATGCCGTGGGCAAGACCCGTAGCCGTGTTGCTGTTAAGCTCAGAGCCTGTGGTGGTCTGTGCAGGCGTGGTGTTCCAAACGTAAATATAAGGCGTGGTGCCGCCCGTCACGGTTACGGTGGCGGCGCCGTCATTGCCGGCACAGGTCTCTTTCTGCGTGGCCGAGATGGTAGCGGTAAGGTTGTCAGGAACGGTAACCTGTACCTCTACGGTGTTGGTTCTGTCGCAGTTGTCTTTGGCTGTCACGGTTACGCTGGTTGTCGCGGTGATGACAGTGCCCGCTGCAGGGCTCTGCGTCAGGGCGGCGATGGCGCCGTCAGCGCAGTATGCCGAAGCGGTGACGTTGCCCGTGATGACATCGGGAACGGTGAACTCGCAGGCTGCCACGTTGGCTTTCATGCTAGTGCTGGTGGCGGCAATGCTCGGCTTGTTGGAGTGGCCGACGGTGTAAATGTAGTGCCACTCGGCTGTATTGCCCGCACAGTCGGTGTAAGTGTAGGTGTAGGTGCGCGTGCCGCTGCAGGTGATGACGGCAGGGTTGTCATCAGTGCTCGTCAAGATGCCGTTCAGCGTTTCGCCGCAACTGCTGGTGGCAGTGGGAACGGTTGCAGGTGCAGTGGCGTTGCCAATGCATTCAACGGCTGCCGTGACATCCTCTGCTACGGTCGGGGCTGTTGTGCCTCTGTTTACCGTGTAGGTGAAAGTCCAGTCGGCAGTATGGCCGGCACAGTCGGTGTATGTATAGGTGTAGGTGCGCGTGCCTTGGCAATCAACGGCCGCGCTGGAGGTATAGTCTGTGTAGTTGAGGGTGACGCCGCAAGCATCTGTCACCGATGGCATAACGCTCGGGTTGAGGGTGTGCGGAAGTATGTCGGCTGCGGCATCACAGACCACGGTCTTGGCATTGATGCCGCCCGTAAAGGTGATGGCGTTGTCCATAGTGCCTTTGTAGGTGAGCACTTTGGCAGTGCTGTTGTTGCAGCCGTCTGTTATAGTGTAGGTAAACTTCTGAGTCCAGGCGCAGCTGCTGCCTTCGGTGGCAACGGTTCTGCTGACGGTCACGTTGCTGCAGTCCTCATAGAGAGCCTTGATGTCTATGGCGGCAGGACCGTCGGGCAGGTTGTTGAAGCATGCAGTCAGGTTGTCCTGGTCGGCCGGGAAAGTCTGACCGGAGATGAGGGTGGGCGCACTCTTGTCGCCGCCTTGGTAGGTAAGGGTAGCTGTGGTTGAATTTCCGCAAGCGTCCTTGATGGTGTAGTCAACATACTTGGTCCAGTTGCAGAGGGTGTTGCCATCGGCAGTGCGGATCTCGCTGGTGCAGGTGAGGGTGCTGTGGCTGCAGCCGTCTTCGTAGAGGGCCTTGATGGTCTCGTTGGCCGGCACGGTAATCAGACCGGCAGTCTGGGCAGCCTCAAAAGAGCAGGCGTTGATGTTGCTCACGTTGGCCGGGAAGGTCTTGCCTGCGGCAAGTGCCGGGGCGGTCTGGTCGGTAAAGGTGATGGTCTGCACCTGTGCGGCGGAGGTATTGTTGCAGCCGTCCTTCACAGTCCAGCTTCTGGCTATGGACACGCTCGGGCAAGCAGCCCAGTTCTCCGTCGGGGTGTCGGTATAGTTGGCGGTGATGTCGCCCCATTTGCAGGCGTCGTCCGTAACGGTCACCTTGCCCGTAAGTTCCGGATCGGCGTTGTAGGTGCAGTTGGCAGCCAACGCGAGGGTGATGTCAGCAGGTACAGTGAAGGTGGGGACGGTCTGGTCTTTGGTGGTGAATGTGGCACTCACAGTAGCTTCGCAGTTGTCGGTGGTTTCAGCCTTGGCGGTTACGGTGTAGGTAGTGCCGCAACTGGAGCGGTCGGCGTTGCTTACGCTGGCCTGAGCATTGCTGGCGGCGTTGGCCGTGGCATTGGTCCAGGTGTATGTGTAATCGGCGCCCGTGCAGGTTGCCTCGGCACTCACGATGTAGGCTTCGCGGTGCGAGCAGAGCTGGTCGTCGTCTGTCGGCACCGTGACGGTGAACTGCGGGTTGGGATGCACCGTAACGGTGACGTGGTCGTTAGAGGGAAGTTGGTGGTTACAGTTGGTATAGTTGAACTGATAGCGGTATTCTACTTTCTTGTCTATGCAACCTGTGTTGGTCATGGTTGAGGGAAGGGTGAGCGTGATGTTGTTGCTGCCCGTGACGGTGCCGTACTCGCTCGTCATGTCCGTCCAGTCAGTCCAGGTGGCGCCGTTGTCGGCAGACACTCTGTACTGCCAAGCAATGGTGTAAGCATTGCCTACATGCTCTGATACGGTCGGGTGGGCGGTCAGCGTGCTGGAGAGCATGCCGTTGGAGCATAATTCTTCATCACATGTTTCATCTGTTGTACAAATAGATCCGGGAATGATCTCACCGGCCGAAATCACCGTCAGGGCGTTGGAACTCTGGCTGCCGCAGTTGTTGTTATAGACGCGGGCAAAGCTATAGGTGCCGTCTGAAAGCGCTCCTGGCGTATAATAGGGGTTGTTGGCATTTTGAATGGCAGTGCCGTTCATCGTCCAGGAGTAGGTGCCGCCGGGCGCGCCGCCCGTGGCGTCTTGCACGCTGGTGAGCGTAGGAATGTTGATGTCATGACGTGTTCCTTGAGCATCTATATAATAGCAGGTTGTTGCGTCTGCTTGGATGCTTCCGGCTTTCACTTCAGGATATATGGTGAAGGTCTTGTTGAGGGTGGTGGCGCACTGGCCGGCTGCCGGGGTAAAGGTGGCCGTTACGGTCTGGTTTCCGGTTGTGGTGTTGTTCAGGCTGAAAGAAGCCGGACTCCACGTTCCCGTCATGGTCTGCTGGGCGGCGCTGCCCGTTATGTAGGTCTGCACGGTGGCATTGGCAGGCAGGGTGACGCTTTCGGTGGCGCTGTAGCAATAGTTTGTCTCGAGCGATGCAAATGCGGGTGTGGTGTTGGGGTTCACCGTTACGGTTACGGTAAAGGTGTTGCCCGTGCCCTCGCCAAGGTGCGGCGTTACGGTGTAGGTTACCGTGGCGGGTGCGGTGCCGCTGTTGCTGAGGGCAAAGGCCATCGTGGCGGTGCCGGCGTCAGCGGAAGGATTAAGACCCGTGCCGCTCACGGTGCCGTTGTCGGGACTGACCGTGGGGCGTGCCCAGGCATAGACGGTGCCGGAGGGTATCAGCTCGTCAGCGGCCGGGGTCATGTCTATCGTGGCGGTCTCGCCCGTGCAGATGATGGCGGTGCGGTCGTTGATGACAATCTGGCGTTTCCAGACGGCAAAGAGCGTCACGTCGCAAGTTACGGCCAGCGTGGCGCCCGCAGCATACTGGCCTGTAGTTGCCGTGCTGCTGGTGCTCCAGCCCAAGAAGTCGTAGCCCGCCCAAGAGAGCGTAGGCAGCGTGGCGGTGCCGTTGGCTGGCAGGGTGACGGCATCAGGACTGGCGGTGCCGTTGCCGTTGTAGGTGAGCGTCACATTGGCTGACGGCTCGCTATACACGGCATAAAGCTTGTTGCCATCCGTGCTGTTCTGTATGTAGAACATGTCGCCGGGGTAGATGTCGGTGCCGGAACGGTCGGCGGCAGTGTTCCAGCAGATGAACTGTTTGCCCGCGGGTGCGGTGGTAGTGAAGGCCAACACCTGCGCGCCGCTGCCTGCCATATACACCGTAGCGTCTGTTACGGCGCCGCTGCCGCCGTTCACGTCATACTGCATGGTGAACTGGGCATTGGAGAGGCAGTAGGGGAAGAGCGTCACATTCTCATAGAAGCGCTCGTTGAAGTTGAAGAGGTCGTACTCATAGTTGGGCGACGTGCCCTTGCGCACCGTCCAGCCGTACCACTCCGTATTGGAGGGGCAGGTGATGGAGGGCAGGTGGCTCTCTTCAATCTTGTCGCCGTAGTTTACCGTGTAGGTTGAGGATTCTCCTGACCCGTCAATGGTAACGTGGGCGACAACCTGCCTATCGGGGGCGGCCCACTTGGCATACACAATAAGGTTGCCTGCGGGCATCGTCATGCTGCTGAAGTCGTAGGCCTGCGTGCCAGCAGGGTCTTTGTACCAACCCTTAAACTCGTAGTTCGTATCCAGACCCTCCGGGCGCGACGGCGTGAAACTGCCCGCTCCGGAAAGGGAAGCGCCATACTCATACTGCACCGACGAAGCAATTAAACCTGCATTGTAATAGGTTATGTTGTATTTGTTTCGGGTATAGTAAAACGATTTGCCGCAATAATCATCGCCATTGTTAGGACTGAGGGATGTGTTTACGGTAAATCCGCGCAGCGGATAGCGGTCTTCATCCGTAACTGAATAACCACTTCCGCAGTCATAGTCGGTGTGGTGCAGTACCGTATAACTGTCTGTGCTGCTTGTATTTGTGCCGCCTAACGGCATCACCCTATAGTAGGCTTCGCATGAACCTGATCTACAGCTTTTGTTTGAATAATAGGTTCTGTTTTCCATTGGCATCAGTTCCAAATAAACTTGAGAAACAGAACCTATCTGAGAAGTGTTCCATGCTTTACTTTCCCCCGTCACACTTTCAGGCCATTGGTCACCGATATAAGCACCATACTTTGCCGTAATGGTGGCAACGGTTTGCCAATCCCGTCCTTGCCGTCTTTGAAACGTCAGCGTATAGGTATTGCGTTTGTAGTAAACATTAACAATCGTGGAGCCGTCGCCGGCGATGGTCTTCTGGGTTATAGTTGAGGCGGTAAAGCCGTCGTAGGTTTTCGTGGAGGCGTTGGTTTGGTTGCCTGTGTTGCCGGTTTTAGTTTCACTCTCCACAAAAGAGTAATCGTCATCATCGGCGTTCTCTTGCCAATGGAGCACCGTATAGGTAGTTTGGGCGGCGGTCCAGTGGGCATACAGGTCGGTGTTGGCGGCAAGAGTGCTGCCAAAGGAAAACTGTGTGCCGCCCGTGGCTGCCGTAAACCAGCCGTCAAAGGTATAGCCTTGGCGGGTAGGTACTGTGGGGGCTGCCGTGGTTGCAGAGGGCATATAGAAAACCGGCTTGGTATAGGTGCCGCCCTGCTCGTGGTAGGTAATCCAATGGCCGCTCTCCACCTTGGCGTAGAGATGCACGTCGGCGTTGTTGATGGAAACGCTGGTCACTGCCGTGCCAGAGTAGGAGCTGTTGGTGTACCAGCCTGTAATGCCTTGGTCGCCACCCGTTTTGTAGGTAACGTCGGTGGCGGCAACATTGTCGCCGTTGGCTGCTTTCTTGGTTTTGCGTATGCGGCCGTTCTGGTCATGAAAATAGACATAATAGACCTTGTTGGTGCGGGCGTAGAGGTGAACCGTATTGTTGGCGGTCACCGTCTGCGTGCCAAACGAGGTAAACTGGCTGCCGCCCGTAGCGGCGGTAAACCAGCCGGCAAACACCGTATGCTCGCCCGTGTTGTAGGCGGGCTGCAGCAGCGTGCCGTTGTTTTTCACAATCTGCGTAGAGAGCGCCGTCGTGCCGTCAACATCGTGGAAGATGTAGGTAACACGAGGAGCCGAGGCGTCTTCAACGCAAGTGGATTGCGCGTGTACGGTGCCGCAAGGCACGCCCACGCACAGCAGCAGGCAGAGGGCTGCCCAGGCTGCTGCCTTGCCTAAAAGCGGCAAGGAATTTTTCAAATTGAAAATTTGTTTCATAGAATTTGGATTTGTTGTTATACTTATATTTTTCAACTTTTTTCGGTACTAAAGGGTGGCTAAAACGCTACCATAATATCATATATACATATAATAAATAAGCATAGACCCTCCTTTTACGGTCAATGCGCCCCTGTCGGTCATGCTTGTCTGGATGTTCATCATTTCTTTTTTTTTGGCAATAATTGTCGGTCGATTTCCGTTTCTTTCGTCATTTTTCCTCAATTTCTTCACCTATAGAGCCGCAAAAAGGAGCGAAATAGGGCATTTTTAAGGCCTGTTTCGCAGCATTTCTGGACGCTTTTTGCTTGCATTGCTCGCGTTTAAACGCTTGTTTTGCAAGCATTTAGGCGGAGAAATAGGGCATTTTTACCCCCCCCCCACGAAAATCTCACAAAAGTACTCTTTTTTCATATTGAAAGTTAAACTTTCAATTTTTTTTCGTGTCGTCAACCATTTTTTTCTCAAAGGCAACATCTTGTATCAGAAAATGATACAAGAGCGGGGAGTTAAGACTTATGACTCTTTTCGTCCGGCACAAGAGACAGGACCGATTAACAATTATTGAATTATTGAATGAGGAATGAGGAATTAGGAATTGAGGAGGGGCAATATGCATAGCGCATCTACATTCTAAAGTCTGAAATCTTTCCTATCTTTGCGGCCGTTTCAGAAAAAAGGAAAAGCAGTGCCGGTGTGCTTCGGGTGCCGGTGCAGCAGACAGACAAGACAATGACAGACAAAACAACAGACAACAGAAAAGAGCGGGCGGTATTGCTGGCCGTGTCGGGGCCGGACACCGATGCGGAGCGCACGGCGGCGTACCTCGACGAGTTGGCTTTCTTGGTTGACACCGCCGGCGGCGAGGCGGCGTGCCGCTTCATCCAAAACCTCCCCCACCCCGACTCGCGCACCTATATGGGCTCAGGCAAGATCAAGGAGGTGGCGGAGTACGTACACAACGAGGGCATCAGCTTTGCGGTAGTGGATGACGAACTTACACCGTCGCAGCAGCGCAACATCGAGAATGCACTGGGCTGCCGCGTCATGGACCGCACACGCCTCATCCTCGACATCTTCGCGAGCCGCGCCCGCACCGCCCATGCCAAGGTGCAGGTTGAGCTGGCGCAGTACAAGTACCTGCTGCCGCGGCTTACGGGCATGTGGACGCACCTTGAGAAACAGCGAGGCGGCATCGGCATGCGCGGTCCCGGAGAGAAGGAAATCGAGACCGACCGCCGCATCATCCGCAACCGCATCGCCCTGCTCGAGCAGCGGCTTAAGGAGATTGACCGCCAAATGCAGACCCAACGCGGACGGCGCGACAAGTTTGTGCGCGTGGCCCTGGTGGGCTACACCAACGTAGGCAAGTCCACCATCATGAACATGCTCGGCAACGCCGACGTGTTTGCCGAGAACAAACTCTTTGCCACCCTCGACACCACCGTGCGCAAAGTAGTGTTCGGCAACCTGCCCTTCCTGCTGTCCGACACCGTAGGCTTCATCCGAAAGCTGCCCCACGGCCTGGTAGAGTCGTTCAAGTCAACCCTCGACGAGGTGCGCGAGGCCGACCTGCTGCTGCACGTCGTCGATATCAGCCACCCCGACTTTGAGGAGCAGATTGCCGTCGTGAACCGCACCCTGACCGAGATCAAGGCGGGCGACAAGCCCATGATCATCCTCTTCAACAAAATAGACAACTACAAATGGGCAGAGAAAGCCCCCGACGACCTGACGCCGCCCACGCGCGAGAACCTCACCCTTGAGGAACTCAAAAGCACTTGGATGGCCAAGAGCGCGCACAAAAGCATCTTCATCTCCGCCAAAACCAAAGAAAACGTGGCCGAAATGAAGGAAATACTCTACGAAGAGATCAAAAAGCTGCACATCCAAATCTACCCGTACAACAACTTTCTCTATTAAGGCACACGAAAAATTGCGCATCGGGTCAAATCCGGCCAATCCAGCATAAAAATCGGGTCAAAACAACCCGACAACTGAAAAGAAAGCAGTACTTTTGGCCCGATTAAAAAGACAACGGATCTGTCTATACTTCAATTTCTGCACTATCATCCTCTTTCAAGCAGAGATCAGATTGCCCAATCATTAACGGACTCGCCAAGCGAAAGTACGCTGAAGCAAATAATCCGCAATTTGGCCAACACCGGTTTGGTTGAGGTCTGCGGGCGTGGACCGGAACATCCGGCATCGGCGAGTCGGCATCACCGGGACATAAACCGGGACGGGCAGATGCTCTCAATCAGAGAACCTAAAGGCGTTGGCAAAACCACTATGATGCTGCAATATGGTTATTACCCATATTACATCAAGAACAAGATAGACTACTATACCGCAATCGAGCAAGTGACATTCTGGATTATCGACGACGAAATGCCGATCGGAAACAAGTTGCCGCTGCGGACAATCGGCTTCCTCCACTGACAGTACGGCACTCTTCACGCAATGCCCACTTATCAACAACCCCCAGGCGCAATCCTTTGCGGGCAAAAGGTTTCCGACGACTTTGGAATTTGTGAATAAAAAACGCCCCCTCATTCCGGGTGCGCCTGTGCTAATAATCCTATATTTGCGGTAAATTTTCTGTTGTTGAACAACAACAGAAAATCATTTGACAGTCAGCAACTAAACTGAACTGGCTGCAACAAAAAGGAGGGCAAAACGGACATTCCACCCCTCCCGTTTTTTGAAATAAGAAAAAAATGTAAAAACATGAAAATGTAAAAATATGATAGAAACGATATACATCATAAAGCGCAACGGCAAGCGTGAGCCTTTTTCTATGGACAAGATCCGCAATGCCATTGCGCGGGCTTTTGAGTCGGTCGGCGCGTCTGTCACCCACGACGAGATGACCAACATCACCAGCCGGCTGAACGTGCGCGACGGCATCTCCGTAGAGGAAATCCAGAACCAGGTGGAACGTTCGCTTATGGCAGAACGCTTCTACGACGTGGCCAAGTCGTACATCCTCTACCGCCAACGTCACTACGAAGACCGCGAGGTGAAAGAGAAGCTCGACTTTCTCATCAACTACTGCAACGCCCGCAACGCCGCGAGCGGCAGCAAGTACGACGCAAACGCCAACGTGGAAAAGAAGAACATTGCCACGCTCATCGGCGAGTTGCCCAAGTCGGGGTTCATCCGCCTGAACCGTCGCATGCTTTGCGACCGCATCAAGGACCTGTACGGCAAAGAGACTGCCGACCGCTACCTGTACCTGCTCAACCGCCATTTCATCTACAAGAACGACGAGACCAGCATTGCCAACTATTGCGCCAGCATCACCATGTATCCGTGGCTGCTCAACGGCACGCGCAGCATTGGCGGCAACGCCTCGCGACCCACGAACCTCAAATCGTTCTGCGGCGGCTTCATCAATATGGTATTCATGGTCTCAAGCATGCTGAGCGGCGCCTGTGCCACCCCCGAGTTCTTGATGTACCTCGACCACTTTCTGCGGCTGGAGTACGGAGACGACTACTATCTGAACGCCGACAAAGTGGTAGATTTGTCGCTGCGGCACCGCACCATCGACAAGATGATTACCGACTGTTTCGAGCAGGTGGTCTATTCCATCAACCAACCTACCGGCGCACGCAACTTCCAGTCGGTGTTCTGGAACATCTCCTACTACGACCGCTACTACTTTGAGAGTCTGTTTGGCGAGTTCCGTTTCCCTGACGGAAGCCGTCCCACGTGGGACTCTGTAAGTTGGCTGCAGAAGCGTTTCATGCGCTGGTTCAACCGCGAGCGCACGCGCACCGTGCTCACATTCCCGGTAGAGACGATGGCGCTGCTCTCCAAAGACGGCGACTTCCGCGATACGGAGTACGCCGACTTCACCGCCGAAATGTATGCGGAGGGACACTCGTTCTTCACCTACGTCAGCGACAATGCCGACTCCTTGAGCAGTTGCTGCCGGCTGCGCAACGAGATACAGGACAACGGGTTCAGTTACACCCTCGGTGCTGGCGGCGTGTCAACGGGCTCCAAGAGCGTGCTCACCATCAACCTCAACCGCTGCATACAGCAGGCTGCCAGGGAGAACCGTCCGTGGCTGGAGTTTCTCGAAGAGATTGTGGATCTTGCACACAAAGTGCAGGTTGCCTATAACGAAAACCTCAAGTACTTGTTGTCGAAGCAGATGCTGCCGCTCTTTGATGCCGGCTTCATCGCCATCAACCGCCAGTACCTCACCATCGGCATCAACGGGCTGGTAGAAGCCGCCGAGTTTGCGGGCATCCCTATCAACGACAACCCCAAATACCGGCACTTTGTAGAAGACGTGCTGGGGCTCATCGAGCGTTACAACCGGAAATACCGCACCGCCGAGCTGCTCTTCAACTGCGAGATGATACCGGCCGAGAACGTGGGCGTCAAGCATGCCAAGTGGGATGCCGAAGATGGCTATCAGGTGCCGCGCGAGTGCTACAACAGCTATTTCTACATCGTAGAAGACGAGTCGCTGAACGTGCTCGACAAGTTCAGGCTGCACGGTCACCACTACATCAACCACCTCACGGGCGGTTCGGCGCTGCACCTCAATCTGGAAGAACACCTCAGCCAGACGCAATATCGCCAATTGCTGCGCACCGCCGCCCTTGAGGGCTGCAACTACTTCACATTCAACATTCCCAACACCATCTGCAACGACTGCGGGCACATCGACAAACGGTATCTCAAAGTCTGCCCGCACTGTCACAGCGCCAATGTGGACTACCTTACCCGCGTCATAGGCTATATGAAACGCATCAGCAACTTCTCGGAGGCGCGGCAGAAAGAGGCAGCCCGCCGCCACTACATCAACGCCGCCGATGAAATTCCACAACTTTGACATCGTATTCCGGGAGATTCCCGACGAGGTGACGCTGGCCGTGAACATCACGGGCTGTCCGTTTCGTTGTGTAGGATGCCACAGTCCGCACTTGCGCGAGGACATCGGCGAAGTGCTGGACGAAAGTGCCGTTGACCGGCTGCTCGACCGGTATGCTGCCGCCATCACCTGCTTTTGCTTTATGGGCGGCGACGGATGCCGCAACGAGGTAGAGCAGATGGCCCGGCACATCAGGGCACGGGCGCGCATCAAAATCGGATGGTACTCCGGCGGAAACGCTATGCCACTGCACCCCGACCTTTTTGACTATGTGAAAACCGGAGCCTATATGCCCGACAAGGGTGGCCTTGACACGCCCGGCACCAACCAACGGATGTTCCGGCGCAACGGTCACAGATGGGAGGACATGACCGCAAGCTTCCTCAAAAAAAAGTTTGACATAGGATAAAAAAACAGTATGTTTGCCACGCCGTTTGCTGTGGGGCTCGGCTAAAGGACTTCACGGGGTTCAAGGCAGCGGCGCGGACAGGTCAAAAGACACAGAGAAGTCCCTAAACAACAAAAAAACACTGCTTTATGAACACAAACCTCATCAACCGTTTGCTGTGTGCAGCGGTTCTGGCTGTAGGCATTGTAGCCCTCGGGCTCTGCATCAGGTCGGGCTTCAACAAGATGGCCAACAAAGACCGCAAGGTCACCGTCAAAGGTCTCGCCGAAATGGAAGTGGCCGCCGACAAAGTGACCTGGCCCATCGTCTCCAAGGAAATCGGCAACAACTTGCCGGAACTTTACGACAAGATTGCCGCCAAACAAGAAAAGATCAAGAAATTCCTTCTCGACAACGGCATCAAAGAGGATGAAATATTGGTCAATGCCCCCGAAGTCAAAGACCTCGAGGCCACCGATTACTACGGCAGCAACGATCGCAAGTACCGCTACAACATCACCTCCATCCTCACCGTCACGTCAAGGAACGTGGATCTGGTGCGGAGCATCATCGCACAGCAGGGCGAACTGCTCAAAGAGGGCATCGCCATTGTAGAAGGCGGCTGGGACAATCCCGTTTCGTACGAATTTGTCTCATTCAACGACAAAAAGCAGCCCTTGATGAAAGAGGCCATCCAGAATGCCGAAAAGACAGCTGAACAGTTTGCCGACAACAGCAAGAGCAAACTCGGCAAGATCGTTTATGCCGACCAAGGCCAGTTCTCCATTGACGACCGCGACGGAAACACCCCGTACATCAAGAAGATCAGAGTCGTCACCACCATCACTTACTCGCTCAAAGACTAAGCAGCAGAAATACAAAAAGTCAATTTTTAACAGTGATGATTTATTAACCGAGTCAACCCGAATCAGGAAAATACAAATCCTAATTCAATAATTGTCCAATTCGCAAGCCCTTTGCCTTCCGCATCGAGTTCGAGGGCCAGGCCGATGACGGTGCGGCCG
>CAVIPZ010000013.1:0-8507 GCA_963644715.1 bacterium
TACCTATTCAGAGCAAGACCATGACCGCCGGAGCATCTGCGGAATGATTCAAGACAGACTGCCCGGACACAAAGTCGGAGAACTTGTGAAAGACGCGTGCCATACCGGCATCTATTACGACATCCTGCGCAACATACCCCGCGACAACAATGTCAAAACCGTCGTGGTAACGGTCAACATGCGTTCGTTCAGCAGCGAATGGCGCTATTCAGACCTTGAGACAGCCTTGCGCGAAGAGCAGGTCTTCATGAAAAAAGCGCCGGCTCTCTACAAACGCTTCCTGCTGGCGTTCAAAGGATATCCTCATTGGAGCGAGGATGAACGACAGAAAAAGATACAGAAAGGATTCAAGCAACAGACGCTCAAATTGCCGCACTATTTCCCATACCGCAACGCTTCCGAATGGGACCAGGCCGTATCAGAATGTTGTTGCCTCTACAACGGACGCAAGACCACGCTGGACACCGTTGCCTTGACTTGCCATTACATCAAAGATTTCGCTTACCAGCTCAACAACCGGAACCCGCGCGTAAAGGACCTCGACAGAATCGTGAAACTGTGCAAGCGCAGGAACTGGACGCTCATCTTGCACATCCTCCCCGACAACATGGACCAGATGGGCATGCTGGCAGGTCCAGAGCTTGTGGCGATCATGCACAGCAATGCCCAGTACATTGTCAACCGTTACGGCAACCAAAGCGTCGTTGTCATCAACAATCAGGATCTTGTACGCGACCGCCATTTCCGCGACAGGGATTTTCCTACGGAGCACTACGACCAGACGGGACGCAGAGCCGTGGCTGCCTCTATACTCCCATATCTGTCACAAGAAGAAATCACCAAATTCAAGAAATAAAATATCAGATTATGAACCTTAACGAAACCATCAAAGGACTCAAGAAAGAGAAAAACGCCATCATACTGGCGCACTACTATACCTTGCCTGAAGTGCAGGAGGTGGCCGACTTTGTCGGCGACAGCCTTGGCTTGGCGCGCACGGCGGCAAACACCGATGCCGACATCATCGTGTTTGCCGGTGTCCACTTCATGGCCGAGACCGCCAAGATCCTGAACCCAAACCGTAAAGTGCTGGTGCCCGACATGAACGCGGGCTGTGTGCTGGCCGACTCGTGCCAGGCAAAGGCTTTGCAGGAAATGAAGAACCGGCATCCCGAATACAAAGTGCTGTCATACGTGAACTGTTCAGCCGCCGTGAAAGCGATGTCAGACCTGATTGTCACTTCCGGCAATGCGCTGAAACTGGTACGGCAACTGCCCGAAGACGAGCAAATCCTCTTTGTGCCCGACCGCAACTTGGGCGACTACATCAACCGGATGACCGGACGGCAGATGGTGCTGTGGGACGGTGCATGCCGCGTACACGACCGCTATACGGTGGATGCGCTCGAAACGCTGAAAAGCGAACACCCCGGCGTGCCCTCGGTGGCGCACCCCGAATGTCGCCGCGAACTGCTGGAACGGGTTGACTTTGTGGGTTCTACAGCAGCCATGCTCAAGCATGTAAAAGAAAGCGACAGCCCCGAGTTCATCATCGTTACCGAAAGCGGCATCCTGCACGAACTCGGGAAGCAGAATCCCGGCAAACGCTTCTATACCCTATACAACGGCGCGCCTGCCCACGACTGCTACAACATGAAGAAAAACAACCTTGAAAACATCTTCAGCGCCTTGCAGACAGAGCAGCCTGAACTCCTGATGGATGCAGACTTGACGGAACGTGCGGCAGTGCCTATCCGGAGAATGTTGGAGATGAGTTAGAAGTCTTCTTGGTCTTCAGCACCGTCAAACTGCTGTTTCACATATTCAAGTTGCCTGCGGTCGCGCTTTGTCGGTCGCCCGAGTCCGTGCGGCCTGAACTCGCCCGTATGCAGCGTCTTCATCCTGTCATACTCCTCCTGCGGGGTTTTGTCGAGGCAATACTGTGGCACTAACGGCGCCCCTACCCTGCTCTTGGGCGCGGCTATCACCTGTACGGTCTTGTTGAGTGCGCCAATATGGATTTCGTAAACCTCTCCGGTGCGCACCTGTCGTGAGGGCTTGACATTGGTGCCGTCCAATTTCACCTTGCCGGCATTGCAGGCTTCGGTGGCCAAAGAGCGCGTCTTGAAAAGGCGTACCGTCCAAAGCCACTTGTCTATTCTTACATTCAGGTTTTCCATTGTCCAGTTGTCTTTATGCTGTAAAAACGGGCGCAAAAATAGCACAAATTCTTCAAGCCTGTCGTTGATCATAGATTCAAGCGGCTGCCGCACGAAACAGAGTTCAGAACTTAGAATTTAGAGGCACTACACTTGTCGTCCACCTCCTAATTCCTAATTCAATAATTGTTATGCATATTGCCCCTGACGCAATCAGTTGGCTCGTTCGTGCGGCAGCCGTGGTGTGTGTGCAAAAGCACAAAGAAAGCAAAGGCTTTTTTTGTACCTTTGCCGCCCAAAAATATAAAGTATGAACAGGCGTAAAATCTTGGTAATCTATACTGGCGGCACCATCGGAATGATGATGGACACAGAAAGCAAGGCGCTCCGGCCGGTCGAGTTCGAGAACATCTATCAACAACTGCCTATGCTCCGGCTTGTTGAGGCAGACCTCACTTTCGAAAACATGCTGCCCCTTATCGACTCGTCGGACACTGACTCGTCGTTTTGGATACGGCTGGCTAAGATGATCCAGGATTCATACAGCCTTTTCGACGGTTTTGTCATCCTGCACGGCACCGACACGATGGCATACACGGCTTCAGCCCTCAGTTTCCTGCTCGAGAATCTGGACAAGCCTGTCATCCTGACCGGTTCGCAACTTCCCTTGGGGGTCATCCGCACCGACGGCCGCCGGAACATCATCAATGCCATCGACATTGCCGCATGCTACCGCAACGACAAGCCTGTCGTAAGGGAGGTGTGCATCTATTTCCAGAACAGCCTATACCGCGGCAACCGTACTTTCAAGGACAACGCCTCGAAATTCAATGCTTTCACCTCGCCGAACTATCCGAAGCTTGCCGATGTGAACACCAACGTAGATTTCCACTTGTCCAACATCCGGCATACGGAATGTTCCGGGCCGCTGACCGTACACGACAAAATGGACAACAACATCGCGCTGGTCAAACTCTATCCCGGCATCAGGAAAGATTATCTGAAAGTGCTGTTTCAGACACCAGGACTGCGCGCCGTAGTACTGGAGACCTACGGCGTAGGTAACGCCCCGACTGACACGGGGTTCATCGACATTCTGCAAGAGGCCGTCAATCGCGGCATCTATATCGTGAACATCACACAATGCAAAGGCGGCGGCGGAGTCGAGATGGGCCGCTATCTTACCGGGAAACACCTTGCTGACATCGGCGTGCTCAGCGGCCACGACATGACTACAGAGGCCGCCGTCACCAAACTGATGTACCTGTTGGGGCACGACCTGAACCGCGAAGAGATGAAAAGGCTCGTGGAGCAACCGCTCCGCGGAGAACTGACCTGTGAGTGAAATAAGGCGTTAATCCTCGCGGATTAACGTTTTTTTGTTTTCTGTGGCGTTCCCATATTGATCCATCTTACATTTTGAGCCAGCCCGAGCCTCGTGTATTGGATAAAAAAGTCTTACATCTGTCATTTTCCCCAATTGTCGCGGTCAAGGCTTCTGAAATTTATGGCTTCACTGAGATGTCCGGTCTCAATGTGGCCGCTGCCGTCAAGGTCGGCGATGGTTCTTGCAACTTTCAGGATGCGGTCGAAGGCACGGGCAGAGAGTCCCAGCCGGTCCATGGCCTGTTTGAGAATCAACTGTCCGGACTCGTCAATGACGCAATACTGCCGCACCATCTTGCTGCTCATCTGGGCGTTGCAAAAGACATTGGCATGCTTTTCGAAACGTGTTTTCTGCATTTGCCTGGCGGAAACCACGCGGCGGCGTATGCTGGCGCTGTTTTCGACAGGCTTGTCGGCCGCCAACTCCTCGTGGCTGACCGGGGTCACTTCAACATGCAGGTCAATGCGGTCCAACAAAGGACCCGACACGCGCCCGAGATAGCTTTGTATTTCACCGGGGCGGCAAGTGCAGGCAATGGTCGGATGGTTGTAGTTTCCGCACGGGCAAGGGTTCATAGCCGCAATGAACATGAACGAAGCCGGGAAATCAACCGAATACTGAGAACGTGAAATAGTCACAAAACGGTCTTCGAGAGGCTGGCGCAACACTTCAAGCACATTACGTTTGAATTCAGGGAGTTCGTCGGCGAAGAGCACGCCGTTGTGCGCCAGCGAAATCTCGCCGGGCTGCGGATGCGTGCCGCCGCCCACCAGCGCCACGTCGCTGATGGTATGGTGCGGCGAACGGAACGGACGTACGGCCATCAACGAGGCGTAACGCCCCATCTTGCCCGCGACGGAATGGATTTTGGTCGTTTCCAACGCCTCTTCTAAGGTAAGGGGAGGCAAAATAGAGGGTATCCGCTTGGCCAGCATCGTCTTTCCGGATCCTGGCGGCCCGATCAGGATTGCATTGTGCCCCCCTGCGGCCGCAATCTCCAATGCGCGCTTTATGTTCTCCTGACCTTTCACCTCTGCGAAATCGTACTCGTAATTGTTGAGGCTGCGCTGAAACTCTGCCTCGATGTTCACCCTCACGGGATCTATCGGCACGCCTTTGTTGAAATAGTCGATGACCTGCCCGATGTTTTCCACGCCCAGAACATCTATGCCCTGCACAATGGCGGCCTCTTTGGCATTCTGAACGGGCAAAATAATCGCTTTCTTGCCGTTCCGCTTGGCTTCCATCGCAATCGGAAGAGCGCCTTTCACCGACTGCAAGGTGCCGTCTAACGAAAGTTCGCCTAAAATGTAGTACTCTTGCAAAGTGTTGCCGCCACAAATCTGCTCAGACGCCGCCAGAATTGCAATCGCCAAGGTCAAGTCAAAGGCAGACCCCTCCTTGCGGATGTCCGCGGGAGCCATATTTACCACAATCTTGCGGCCGGGAATCCGCAGGCCGTAGTGCTTCAATGCCGTGTCGATGCGCTGCTGGCTCTCTTTGACGGCACTGTCAGGCAAGCCTACCAGATGGAAACCGATACCGTTGTCAACACTGACCTCTACGGCAATCTGCTTTGCCGCCACCCCCATCAAGGCACATGAATAAGTTTTTACCAGCATATTTTTCCTGTTTTGTTTTCAGCCGCAAAAATAGGAAAAATATAACAATATGCAATATATATTAGATAAAATTTAATTTGTTATTCTATATGCTTCAGTTTCTCCACAACGCCAGGGCGGTCTTCCTGATAGGTAACTCCGAACCATTCGGCCTGACTGTGAAGCACTTTGATGCGTGCAAGCCCTTTGTCCATCAAATAGGTTATCACATCGGGTATAGGAAATTCAGCCGTCACATTATGCTGGTTCTCTTTCAGGAATTGGACAAAAAGGTCTTCCAGACAGTTGAAAAATTCAGGAGTGAATCCCCAGAAGTTCATGCTTACAGGCTCTTCGCCGCTGAATATGCGGTGCATTCCCTCTTCGCAGTTCTCAATCACATTTCCCTTGCGTGCTATCTTCCGGTTCTCCTCAATAGTCTTAAGGAAACCGTTCTCGTCAGTGGAACAGACACCTCTTGAAACTGTTCCGTTGTCAGACAAAGTCTTGTCGAGACGATAGCCGACCATAGCATACACAGGAAGCTCCGAAGTCTGTTCCTCTTGCAAAAAAGCGGCCATGACGCCGAATGCCTCCTTGCCATAAAAGTCATCTGCATTGATGACGGTAAAAGGTTCGCACACAGCATCTTTTGCCACAAGAATGGCATGCGCCGTGCCGTAAGGTTTCTTGCGTTCCTCATTCACGGCAAAGCCCTCGGGCAGCATGTCCAATTCCTGGAAAACATACTCCACAGACATTCTTTCGGCATAGCGAGGAAGCACATAGCGTCTGAAATCCTCTTCCATAGAGCGGCGGATGACAAAGACGGTTTTTCCGTATCCGCTTTCTGCGGCATAGCGGACAGCGTAATCCATTATGGTTTCACCATTGGGTCCCATCGGATCCAGTTGTTTCAATCCTCCGTAGCGGCTTCCCATGCCGGCAGCCAAGACAAGCAATGTTGGTTTTTTCATCGTATTATGTTTTAGATTCAATTATTCATTCTGTCGAACAGGTTTAAGGCGCCATGTTGAAATAATCCTCCAGCAGCGCGTCTTCAATCTGCCCCATCTGCACATTGATGTAATGCTTGATGAGGAATTTGTCGTTGCGGCTCTCCAAGATGCGTTTCAGAGCCTCGTTCACCTCCCCTATTGTCCCCACGCACTCGAACGGCTTATGGGCGGAGAACCCCGCCAACTCGTCAAAGACCTGTTCCAATTCAGGGTTGTTGAGCAGGTCTTCGCCAAAGATGTCAATCATCACGGCATCGTCAATGAATGGCGAGAGGATGATGTAGGCGAAAAGACATTTTGAACACTTGCAGCACCACTTGTCCTCCTTGCTTCCGGCGTTGCAGCTCTTGAAAGCATGGAAATACTGAGGATAGCGGGAAAACTTTTCAGCGATCTGCAGTTCGGTGAAAGGGCGGAGATAACTGTAATAATGGTTTGCCTTGCCCATAAACCGTTCAACATAGTTGCGGAAATCCTGCTCAAACTCGAGCGATTTTGAATACTGGTGGTTGATGTGCGTACCTATGACCGTTGGCTCGTTGGCGCTTGCCTCGTTGGAGAGCGCCACGTCACGGATGCCTGTCACGGCAGAAACAAGCACAGAATAGAACGCCAGCATTGCGGAAAAAGGCGTATGTCCGTTGAGGAATCCCTCACCGTTGAGCCTTATCAGCAGCGGGTCGATCGTACGCTGCATCCTGATGATCGTCTCCGGACTGTCAAATCCGGCAATGCGTGTACATTCTAAGGTGGCCCCTCTTGGGTTTATGATGAACGGCGCCACCTGACGCTGCTGCCGCAGTTCCTCAATCGTGACCACCGAGTCCTTGCCGCCGCCGACCGGCACAATGACACGATTGCTCTCTTTCACATAGGGATACGTGAACGACTCCGCCTTGGCGCTGCTCGCCCCGAAGGTGAAGTCCATAAACGTGGCGATGTCGCTCCGGATGCCGTTCTTGTAGAAAAACTCACCCAGACCGTTCCAGTACAATTTGCGCCACCACTCCTGCTGCTCCTCACTTAAACGGCATGGCTTGATATGGACAATCGGGCTGCAGGTGCATTTCCAATAGCTTATCAGTTCTATCATACCGATGTGGAACACGATTCCATCCAGTTCGGACAAGTCGTCGGGGAACTGCGACCAGATGCCGGGACTCAACACAGCGCAGGGCGTGAACTTTATCGACGTTCCGATGCTGAAGAAAAACTTCAGGTGCAATTCGTCGCCTATCCGTTTGTGTTCGTACCCCTCGTAGGTGAAAACAGGATATTGGGTGCGTAATTCTTCAAATTTTGTCATTGTTGTATTGTGTTGCTAAATAATGAAATCAGTTCGGGTCTTTGAGGCAGCGTATCGGGTAGGCGGCCTCTTTAGGGGTACAGTTTATTTCAACGGTGGCATTTGCTGCCGAGAAAAAATGGATGGGCGATGTCACGTCGCTGCCTTCCGAGGCGGTCCAGAAGCCGGTGTTCGTTCCGAAGCCGTCATGCCCGTTCCAGTAGCAGCCTGACGGCAAGGCGCAGAAGCCTGAGGCGTCATTGTTCTCGGGGGCATCAGCTATGCTGCAAGGCGTGTGGAGTTCAGATTGTCCGGAGACCCATCCCTCGCGGGAGGCCAACGCTTTCGCCACATTGTTCACGTCTGTGCCGCAGCGGTACTCGTCGCGGTAGCCCAGAAAGTCCTCCAGCGCCATCCATTCGAAATTGGAGGGCAAGCGCCACCCGTCGGGGCAGAGGCCTTGCACGCCGCTCGGGACATTCTCCGTTGCCCGGGCTCCGTTCATGGCTTCATTCCATGTGTAGAGCAGTCCGTATTGGAGCACGTTGGCCGGATTGCCGCCAGGAAACCGCTCTGTTCCAAAATTGTGCGTAAAGGCTTTCATTTCTGTGCCGTCAGGGGTATGCGTCGTCCGCAGGTTTTCTCGCATCCAGCACTGCTTTCCCAACATTACCGTACGGTAAAGGTTACCCTCGCTGTCTTTCGCCATACCGCAATCCTGCTGTGCCGCAATGCGGTTAAACGGCAGCGCCAACAGAAGCAAGGCGCACAAAATAATATCTTTCCTTATTCCCATCCGTCAAAAATCTCAGGTCCATAAACATTGTGTTCTCCTTTGTGTTGGGGCAGCCATACTTGGGCGAAGAAAGGGCTGTGCTGCGCAAGGTCGTCGTAATCCCATGCCGGCGGCAAACATTCGGGGCACCAGTGCCCGCCCAGCAGAACAAGTTTCGGAGAAGCCTGAAAGCGATGCCCTTTGTGACATTGCCACGTCAGTTTCTTTTCGGCATTTCCGTCGTAAGAACCGGACAGAAGCTTGCCTCCCCTGAACGCTGC
>CAVIPZ010000013.1:8517-11641 GCA_963644715.1 bacterium
GCAGCTCGTCCAATGAGAGTTCTGACAAAGGCTTGTTTTCATCGTAACCGTGGTCAATATGAACGGCCTGCTCGATGCCGGGCGGCTCCGACAGATCCATGCCATTCCAGTCGGGGATGTTGCGCCAGTTCTCGACGGTTCCGTAATACGCCTTGATGCGGTTCTGGTCGTTGTGCTTGATCCACCATTGCGTTCCCCACTGCTTTTTGTTGGCCATCAGCGACATCACGGCTTTGATGAGACCTGCGGGAACTATTTTCGCCATTTTGAAATAGCCGGGCAAACGGCGGCTCATCTCCTCGAAGTAAGTTTCGGCATCCTTGTGACGGCGAAAATGGAGATAATTTTCGAGCACGTCAGCATCGAGATAATATTGCCCGTGGAAATTGCGCAACACAAACCAGTTGGCGTTGAACAGCTTTTCGGGCGGCGGACAGTGTACGGCCTGGAGGATAAGACGTTCAAACTTATAGTTGGTCATCCGGAAGCCGGGGCCGCTGCTGATGTTGTAGAAACGGTTCCAAAATTGCTCGGGCACATCCTCGCCGCACACATTGGCGAGCAGCCGCCCCGAGTCTTCTACAGTAGCCCATTCAAGCACCCCCCTGACCGGCACATGGAACATAATAGGGTCAAAGTTCTTGAGAATGCCGGGATAGAGTATTCCCGACTGACGGAGGCTGACCCAATGTTTGAGCCCCGAGTCGGCAAAGATGCGTTCCGCCTTGATTTTGCTGATGCCGTAATGGTCATACACACTGGCACATACAGGGTCGCCGGTACGTCCCCAATGCAACGGCGCGTTGCGGTCGGAGGTCTGTGCCACCGAGCCTATGTAAACCACTTTGATGTCATCGGCATTGGGCTGCGCCAAAACTGCATTCACGACATTCTGCGCCGACGTGACGTTCACGAACATGGTCTTTTTAGGGTAATAGTCGGCCGACGGGGAAACCATGCCGCCCACATGCAGCACATAGTCTGCTCCCTTGACGCCAGCGAGTACATCTTCGTACCGGGTCAGATCGCCCCACACTATGCGGACCTTGTCTTTGACAGGTTCGAGTTTCTTGATGTTCTTTTCGCTGCGACGTGCCAAAATGGTCACATCAAACTGGTCGGGCTTGCGGAGCAGTTCCTGCAGTCCCGCCCACCCCATCACTCCGGTGGCACCAGTGAGGAAAACGCGTTTTTTCATAGTATTTTTTTCAGTTCGTTCTTGTTCAACAATAGATCACAAGGATGCATGCCTCATTTTTCAGTAACCGAAAATGTCGGTGAGAGTGAGTTTCACGACACGTCCGAAACGGGCCTGCACAGCATCGAAGTCAACTTCACCGTCGGTGGCCAGTATCATATAGGTCTTCGGCTTGTTCTTGATGTATTGGGCATTGAAGTTTTTAATGTCTTTCATCGTGAACGCATCAATCAGGTTGTAGAAGTCGCGGCGGTAGTCGTGGTCGATGCCCATCTTGCGGTTGCGCTGGTACATGTTCAGGATTGACATTTTGGTCACCCGGCTGGCGGCGATAGACGACTTTGCCCCTTTGCGTGCCAATTCGAAAGCCGTTTCTGATTCGGGCATGTTGTTGAACAAAGAGTCGAAAGCCACGAGCGCGTCAACAATCTTGTCGTTTTGCGTAGCTATATAAGAATAGTTGTACATGTATTCAGCAGTATCTTGCGGGCACACGAATGCGGACGTGGCGGAGTAAGCCAGCGAGCGTTTCTCGCGCATCTCCTGGAAAACGATTGCGTTCATGCTTCCGCCGAAGTACTGGTTATACATGTTGATGACGGGCAACAGGGAAGCATCCATCATGCCGCTGCGCATAGAGGTGATGACACGCGACTGGCGGGCGGGATACGGTGCATAATAGACCACATTCTCTGTAGTTGCAAGCCGTTCCACTTTCTTGCAGGGAGCGGGCATTTGGTATGTTTTGGGGAGTTTGTAGTTTTTCTTCAAGGCTGCTTTCAGTTTTTTGACGGATACGGGACCATAATAGAAGAATTCAGGTTTGCACTGAAGCAGCGCACGGAGGCTGGTCAGCAGTTTCTCTCCGTCCATATTGCGGATCTGCTCTTCTGAAAGTTGGTAGTTGACCAGTTCGGGACCATATTCGGCATACGAGCGCAGACAATTCATCACGCTGTTCTGGCGGGTCTTGGCATCCTGCCGGGTCTTGAGCGCGTCATCAATCACATGCTGCAGAGCCTCGCCGGAGGGCACTGCGTTGGCAAACACGTCCATCATCAAGTCCAAAGCCTTGCCGAAGTTCTCGGAAAGCCCCGAAAGCACTACCTCCGTTTCATCGTCAGAGCAGCTGATGTAGTAACTGCAGGCAAGCTGGTAGAAACGGGTCTTGACCTCTTCGGCTGTCATTTTTGAAGTGCCGAGGAAGTTGAGGTAACGGACGGCACAAGGCAGGTAAAGGTCGTTGAGTTCGCCGGCATTGAAGAGGATTTTGAGCGTAAAAGTGCCGTCTTCGTCATTGTGGATGTAATTGACTGACGCATCGCGGTAGGCGTCAAAGGTGATGGACTTGCTGAAGTCGACGAACACAGGCTCTATCGTCTTCACCTCGCGCTGTCTGATCTGTTTGAAGAAACCGGATTCCGCATCGCGGTTCAGCTGAATGGCAGTAATGGCGGGTTTGGCGACTTTTGCCGTCTCCGCAGGCTCACCCTGCCGTTTATAGACAACTACATAATTGCCGTCCTTGAAATGTCGTTTGGCAAAAGCGAGTATGTCATCCTTTGTGATTTTGCTGTACAGGTCGATGCTCTGCGAGGCATAATACCAGTCGATGTCGTTCTCAAACGCATTGGCGAGCATAAATGCCCGGGAGCGGTTGCTGCCCTGTTTCTTCATTTCGCCGAGTCTCATGTTGTTGACGGCGGCTTGGAGGAGGTTTTCGTCAAACTTGCCTTGTTTGAGCAGTTCGATTTGCTCGAGCAACAGGTCTTTGGCTTCCTCAAGCGTCTGTCCGGCATTGGGGCGCGCATAGAGCACGTAGGCCGAATTGTCGCAAAGCACGTATGGATAGGCCGAAGCCGTAGAGACAAGGTGTTTCTGGTTGAGGTTCAAATCGATGATGCCGCATTTTCCGTTTGACAGCAT
>CAVIPZ010000013.1:11651-18223 GCA_963644715.1 bacterium
CAGCATGTTGTCGAGCATACGCAATATGTAGATGTCCTTGTGGTTGGCAGGCAGATCCATCCTGAATGCGACGGTGACGAACGGGGCCTCGTGCCCGACAACCTCACATTCTACGGGGCTCTCAATAGGGCTCTCCTTGCGTATGGAATAGTGCGGAAGTTCCTTGGCCTGCATTTTACCAAAATAGCGGTCGATGATGGCTATGGCCTCGTCATAGTCAAAGTCGCCCGAAAGACAAACGGCCATATTGTTTGGCACATAATAAGTGGAAACGAAATTGCGGATATTGGTGATTGAGGGGTTCTTGAGGTGTTCTGCGCGCCCGAGCGTAGTTTGCTGGCCGTATGGACTGTTGGGAAACAACGCCTTGAGCATCATCTCGTTGGCCTGGCGTGAGTCGTTGGCCAAGGAGGTGTTCTTCTCTTCATACACTGTCTCCAGTTCCGTATGGAAAAGACGCAGCACGGGATTCATAAAGCGGTCGGACTGAATGATTGCCCAGTTTTCGAGTTGGTTGGAGGGAATATCCTCGATATAGACCGTATAGTCGTTCGACGTGGCGGCATTAGTGCCTTTAGAACCGATGAAATTCATCATCTTGTCGTATTCGTTGGGTATGGCATAGCCGCTGGCCACGTACGACAGGCTGTCGATGATGCGGTAGATGCTGTCGCGCACCGCTTTGTCAGTCTGGACGCGATAGACCTCGAACTCCTGTTCGATGCGGTCGAGCAGAGGCTTCTCCGCCTCCCAGTCGAGCGTGCCGAAACTGGGCGTTCCTTTGAACATCAGGTGTTCGAGATAGTGCGCAAGCCCTGTGGTTTCGGCCGGGTCGTTCTTGCTGCCCACGCGTACCGGAATCAGGCACTGAATGCGTGGCGAGTCCTTGTAAACCGTCAGGAACACCTTGAGCCCGTTGTCGAGTGTGTAGATGCGTGTATGCAGCGAATCGTGCGAATAGGACACATATTGGTAGTTTTTTTGTGCGGAAAGCGTGACGGGCAGCAAGCAAAGCGCCGCCATCAGGAGTAACAGAACTTTTCTCATACGTTATATTTATTGTAGTGTATCATTTACGGTTGAAAAACAAAACGGCAAAAATACAAAAAAGCCGCCAACTCTGTCTTTTCCGAGAAAACCGGACACGGCAGCCGCTATTGCCCTACTTCAGAATGAAACGCACCCCCGCATAACCCATAATGCCCGTTATAGGCGCATAAATGACGGTGGCGTCAAAATATTCTCCGAAAGGATTGTCAGACGATATGATCGGGTCTTTCTGTTTGTAGTTCAAAAGGTTCTCACCGCCCACATAGATTTCCCATCTTCTGAATTTCTTGGTAATCTGCGCATTCATTATGCAGTACGTCTTGGAATATTCCGCTCTTCGGTACATTTCGGGGCTGTTTTGGGTGTCGGGCAGCCGCTGCGGCCCGTTGACCTGTAAGGTAAGGTTGAAGCTCCAACGGTCGTAGCGGGTGCTGTAGTGGATGTTGAAGAGCCCCTTGTGGGGACTGGTGAGCACTTTTTCGCGCATTACGCCGCCCGACATGTAACGTACATCGTTGTAGCGGTAGGCAAAAAGCAGTTCCAGCCGGCTGACCGGCTTAAGCGTGAGTTCCATCTGCACCGAATGGGAACGCGACCGGTTTCCTGTTCCGTTGAAATTACCGTTGAGGTTATAGACATTGATGGCATGCACGTCGCGGTCAAGGTCAACAATCACCTGATTCATGAAAGCGGTATAGAAATAATCGACAGACACGGAGCCCTTTCCGCCAGGCATATTGAAGCGTTGCACCAGGCTGATGCCGGTGTTGAAAGCCTCTTCGGGATGCAGACTTTCCGTTATGTTGTAACTGCGGTTGGAGGCAAGCAGGGACACATTCTCTGCTAACACGTATGCCGTGCGGTAGCCTTTGCCCGCCGACAAGCGGAGCGAGAAGTTGTCGGTGGCCTGCCACTTCAAGTGCAGACGCGGGGTCCAAAGCAATTTATGGTACAGCAGGTCATAGTCGAACCGAAGTCCTGCCATCACCACGAGTTTTGGCTCGATGATGTAGCAGTACTCGCCGAAAATGCCCGGCACCGCCTGATGCGAAGCGGTGCGGAAAAGGCTGTCGGAGGTGGCGACACGTGCCACCCGTTCCGCATATCCGTCATACGAAAGACTTGTCCCTGCGGTGAGTTTGTGTCGTTTGAGCGCACCGAACTTGTTTGAATACAACACATTGGCATAAAAACTATGTTGGGTGGCATCAAAATGGCGTTTGCCGAACTGCGCTTGCGCAAAACTGGCAGAATAAGAGAGAATGGTGCCGATGCTTTCGTTCTCGCCCTTGAGCAGAAAACCGTTTTTAGTGATGACATCAACTTTCTTGTTGTCAATGCGGATGCCGTAAACGCTGTCGGGAAGCATTTCGGCACGGAAACTGTTTCCCGTTTGTCCGCCGGCACGGTCGTCCCAGACAAAACCGGCGAGGGTGCGGTTGACGTACTTGCCCGGCACTTTCACGTCCCAGCGGTTCATCACGTTCAGCTGACGGTTGAGCGGCGCGTCGAGAAAGCCGTCGCCGTTCATGTCCATTTTCGCGAATTGGTCGCCCAAGGAGAGGAACAGCATCGTAGCGGCATTGTCGTCGTCTTTGCGCCCCACTTTGAGACGGGTGTTGAAATTGAGTTCGCCCTTGCCCATAGAGTTGCCGTAAAGGTTGAGAAATACGCGTTCGTTGTTGGTTTCGGGTTTCTTGTAGTCCACATTCACCTGTCCTGTAATCGCTTCGTAGCCGTTTGTTACGGAAGCCACGCCTTTAGAGACACTGATTGACTCCATCCAGCTGCCGGGCACAAAACCGAGGCCGAACTGCTGGGTAAGCAAACGGATATAGGGCACATTCTCGAGCAGTATCTGGCTGTAAATGCCTGCGAGCCCGAGCATCGAAATCTGTTTGGCGCCGGTCACGGCATCAGCATATTCCATATCCACCGCCACGGTGCTCTCAAAGCTTTCAGCCAGATTGCAGCATGCCGCACGGCGCAGTCCCTGCTGTGTGATGACCGTGGTGAGGATTGGCTGTGTGGAGATGAACGAGCCGTCGCGCGCCACCACCTGCACTTCAGACAAAGCGTGGATGCGCGACAGATAGATGGTGATGTCTTGCTGAACCGGAGTTATCTTCAGCGTCTCTGCTTCGTACGATGGGAATGACACCAGAAGCGTGTCTGTTTTGGCGCGCGGAATGGAAAAAACGCCATTGGCGTCGGTATAGGTGCCGACAGCGGTATGCAGCCATTGCAACGCCGCCGCAGTCACTGCGGCAGTGTCTCCCTGTTCGTTGATCTCGCACACACGTCCGCGCAAATTTTGCGAATATGTTACTGAAAGGCAAGTAATTGTCAGTATTATGCAGCAAAAAACATTCTTCATATCGTTCTGTCAACAGTGCGGCAAAAGTACGAAAAAGAACGCTTTGAGCCCGCTACTCTTTCCAGATGATGGTATCCGTTTTGGAGGCGTATCCGCACCAAGCCCCTAACACGCCGTCGCCATCGATGTTAGAGACGACAGGAGCCGGGTTCATGAACGGGTTCGATCCCATTACGGCCTCATAGCCGCCTGTGGCCAAGAAACGGTAGGTGGCATAGTCCATGCGGCTGTGCTTCACAAACACGGTGTCGCCGGGCCTGAACGACAGGCGGCGGTAATAGCGTGCTTCGTCTTCCGACATGTTCGCCGACAAGATGGACGACACCCCGTAACGTTCCAGTTCGTAGTTGAATGTGAGCCCGTTAAATGTACGGTCATCAAATGCCGGCGGCAATGTGCTCACCCACAAGCGGTCGCTAAACCGCGCGCAGTTCACCTTTACCTGAAAGCGGTAATAGTCTGCAGTGGCGGCATCATCGGTCAGCAGCACACGCAACGTCCTCATCGTGTCGGCGTTGACAAGGTCAGACGGGCAGTCGAACCATAGCGAGTCGATGTCAAAAGCCTGCGGTATGGAAGTCTTGGCCGTATAGGTTTTTCCGCCCCATTTCACCGTCAACGTATAAGCGGTGTTCTCCTTGCCGAGGATGTGGGTTCCTTTGTATGCAAAATAGAGCGGCGAGTCGCCGCAGTACTGGAACGACAGCCTTTCGCTTTCGCCGTCCGAGGTGGCAATCGAAACCTCGGCATCCATCACCAGCACGCTGTCTTTAAGGTATTGCAGGTCCATTTCCGAAAAATAGGGAATGCTCCGGGTGATGACCACCATTGCCGGCTCCCCATTCTCAATGCTGCCCTCAATGACCAGTTTCGGGGAATACTCGGGCAACTCGACTTCAATCTCGGTCTGGCATCCCGTCAAAAGCAAACAGGCCAGAACAACAATCCAAAGATTTGTGTTTTTTATTTGAAATCTGAGATTCATAATATGCTGAATTAGAATTTGAACCACCATAATACGGAAGGGATGATCGGGAAAAGGCTCATCTGATAAGCCTTTGTCTGAATGGAGAAATCGGGGCTGGCGGCCGACATGTCCAGAACGGCATTGGTCTCGAAGAAGATGAACAGCGGATTTTTTCGGTTATAGACGTTATAGACCGAGAAGTTAAGCCCTGTCTCAAAGCGGCGCGTCTTCTTCACTGTCCAGTTGACCGCCAAGTCGAGGCGGTGATACGGCGGCAGCCGGTAGGCGTTGCGGTCGCTGTATTCGGTGATATAAGAGCCCATATAGAAATAGTAGCCGACAGGAATAGTCATCGTGTTGCCCGAGGCATAAACCCACAAAGCCGAAACGCTCAGTTTGTTTCGCAGGATTTCGTACGAGAGGCTGATGGAGACATCGTGGCGGCGGTCATATTTTGCCCAGAAAGGCTTTCCGTTGTTCAGGTCGTCAAACTGCCTGCGGGTGAAGCCCAGCGTATAGCCCACAAAGCCTGTGAAACGCCCACGCGTCTTCTTCACGAAGAACTCCGCCCCGCACGACCAGCCTTTGCCATATACATAGAGTTGGTCAGGATTGACAACTACCGACGAGAGTTCCAGACCGTCACGATATTCGGCAAGGTGGTACATTTGCTTGTAATACAAGTCGATGTATGTTTCAAACATATTCTGTCTGAAATTGCGGAACACACCCAAGGAGGTTTGCAGCACCGTCTGCGGCTTCAGCAAGTCGGTTGAGGGCATCCACACGTCAGTAGGCAGCGATATGGACGCCATCGAAATCTGGTGCATGAACTGGTTGTTGAGGGTGGCGGAAAGCTTGAGCGAGGTGGCGCTGTCAATCAGGAAACGCAGCGAGAAACGCGGCTCCAAGCGGTTATAGTTGCTCACCGACTCGCCAGTCTTGTACAACACGGAATCCTGCACGCTGCCTCTTTCGTTTAGCACATAGCGCGTAAAAGGACCCACGTGGCCGAAATTGGTATAGCGCAGCCCCATGTTGATCTTCCACCTGCGCGACACGTCCCACTCGTCGTGAACGTAGAGACTGAACTCATTGGCCAAATAGGGAGTCACCTCGGGAAGGCTGAAGTCGTACCCCTCACCAGCCTGCACGGAATATTGTCCGGGGTAACATACATGGAAGATGTTGTGAACGCCAAAGCGGATGTTGTGTTTCGGCGTGGGCAGCCACGTCAGCTCGCTCTTGACGGCATAGTCGCGCACCCCCGACTTGAGCGCGAACGAATAGACATCCATCCCCATGTCTGTGGAGAAGTCGTAGTAGCTGAAAGTGGCGGAGGTGTTGAGAAACAGGCCCGCATTGAAAATGCAGTTCCAGCGGGCTGAAGCGGCGGCATTGCTCCAGTTGAACTTGAAAGTAGTAAGGTTTGACGCCGATTTGAACCCGTAATTGTCCTTGCCGTAATAGGCGCCGAAATAGAGGCGGTTTCGGTCGTTAATGATGACATTGAATTTGGCGTTAAGGTCGTAGAAATAGAAATTCATGCCTTTCATCGGCGAGGTCTGCTTGAGGAAAGGCTGGACGAGCGCGTCGATGTAGGTTCGCCGCCCCGAGATGATGAACGAGGCTTTGTCTTTCTTGAGCGGTCCCTGCACGGTAAGGTGTGAGAATATGAGCCCGATGCCGCCCTCTGTCTCAAAGCGTTTCATGTTGCCGTCTTTCTGATAGACATTCAGCACCGAGGCGGCGCGACCTCCGTAGTAGGCGGGCATGCCCGACTTGACCATATCGATGCTCTTCACGGCGTTGGCATTGAACACGGAAAAGAACCCGAACAGGTGGGAGGCATTATATATGGTAGCGTCATCCAGCAGGATGAGGTTCTGGTCGGTGCCGCTGCCGCGAACGTAATAGCCGCTGTTACCCTCGCCGCCCGACTGCACGCCGGGGAGCAGTTGCACCGACTTCAGGATGTCAGCCTCGCCAAGCAGCGCCGGCAGCGCCTTGATGGTTTCCATCTTCAGTTCCATACGTCCCACGTCGGCACCGGCAATGTTGAGGTCATTGCGCTCGCCCGACACCACCACTTCATCGCCCGTGATGACGGCGGCAGACAGGTCAAAATTGCGCGTCGTCGTCTTTGACAAACGCACCGTCTCCTCTACCGGAACATAC